>NZ_JBSYOQ010000018.1:0-108404 GCF_058244645.1 Candidatus Thiodiazotropha sp. AKAK3 | reverse complement strand
CCATGCCCCACCATATAAGGTGGGAAATAGTGATAAGTTGCAGAGATATTCGTTCAGGATCCAGAGTGATCATCGACTATATGTCTACTTCTCAGCCCTTTTGGTGGGGCATGGCCCCACCCTACTGGGGGAAGATAATTTCAATCCGCTTTATAAGAAACTGGCATCAACCTGAATGGTGAATGGCCCGGTTGGCCTTAAGTTGATCTGGCATCTGGGGATGCCAAGCACCACGCTCTCCACATCACATTGTCCTGCTCCCCATCCTCCGAAGCTATTACCGGCGCCTGGTGCCGCTTCAAGAAAGAGAGGCAGTGCCTCCAGATTATTCAATACGGTATCTGGTGCTGTATACGATCCTGAGCATAGACCTGAAGCGCATGCAATTGGACTACCAGCTATTGGTTCAGCAAATGTAGAGGTGACAACACCTGTAGCACCTGAGACGTTTACATTGATATTAAATGTGGTTAGAGCTGAATAGTTGGCGACACAGACTTTTCCGCCATCCATAAGAATAGAGGTCTGATTTGGATCAACGGCATCTGGTGTACCACAATCAGTGCCTCCTGCAGGCCAGCCGGCAAAGTAGTCTCCACTGGCAGTATGATGTGTCAGTACTACAGTGGTACTGTCTGCAACATTAGCATTGCAGGTACCGGGACAGTTGATAATCTGATTCATTCCGGCATCGACACCAGTGACATAGCTGCCATTGATATTGTTGTTCATGATCACTGTGAGTGAATGGGGGCCAGCAATGTTAGGAATAAAGACAGCTCTGCAACTGATATCTGCTGAAGGAATGGTAACTTGACCGTTGGTACATCCGTTACCTTCCCAAGTATAAAACTGATAGCCTGGGTCAGCATTTGGAGTGAGTGTGATGAGGCTGCCTGAGGTGTAGTCTTCGGTGCAGTCTCCAGGGCAGGCGATGCCTGCTGGCGCGCTGTTTACCGTGCCGCCTACATCAGCTGTACGCACGCCATTCTCTTCTCTGACTACAGAGAGATTGAGGCGATAGGTGTTAGTATTTACCGGTGGCGGTGAGTAGCTGATGACACAGGTTTTTGGCCCATCCATGATCACTGTCGATTCATTCCGATTGTTCGGGGTCGGTACCCCGCACTCTCTCCCTCCACTAGCCCAACCACTGAAGTAGTCGCCAGCAGCGGTGTGATGTGTCAGTACCACTGAACTGTTATCTGCGATATCTGCGTTACAGGTTCCCGGACAGTTGATAACCTCATTCATTGCTTCATCGACACCAGTGACATAACTACCATTGTTGTTGGAGATGATGATCCTGAGTTGTTGGGTCTGTTGCGCATCGGGTATAAATATTGCGCGACAGGCGACATCAGCGGTGGGGATGGTAACCGCGCCATCAAAACAGGCGCTGCCTTCCCAGGCGTAGAATCGGTATCCCGGATCGGGGTTTGGTGTCAGTGTGACCAGGGCGCCAACTTCATAGGTTTGAGTGCAATCCCCTGGACATACGATACCTGCTGGACTACTGGTCACCGATCCACCAATGTTCGGTGTGCGTACACCACTATCGTCGAGCTCTACATAGACCATCAGGTCTTGTGAATCTGTAGGGGGCGTTGGCGGGTCTTTGGTAAATTCTGCAATACAGTATTCATCAGCTGTGGATAGGATGACAATGCCATTTTCACAGTTGCCTATACCAACCTGAGAGTCGTTGAATCTAAACCAACCGGAGAAACTATACCCTTCGTCAGGTATTGCAGTCAGGCGAATCTCTGTCTCACCGTTGAGTTTGTCATGGGGTTCGCTAAAGCAGCTATCCGGACAATCGATACCTGCGGGTTGACTGGTGACACGTCCACCTATATCGGAGGTTCGTTCTCCATCTTCAACGCCGACAACTTCCACCTGTAGATAGTTGAGTTCATTTGAACCTGTCCGTTCAAATACCACTTTACAATGTTTTGTGTTGTCCATGTTGATCAGAGTGTCCGGGGTTTGCGCAGAGCAATCCCAGCGCCACTCCAATAGAGATGAGCCTGGTTTTGGCGTGGCAGTAAGGGTGACATTGGAGCCAACCGGCAGGCTTTGCCAGCAGATTTGTCCTGTGCATCGCAAGCCTGGCACGCTGCTTTCCACAACACCATTGCCAGTGCCCGATTTGTATATGATCAAACGGTGACCTGCTGTCCCGGAACAGGTAGTGTCATCCCCCAGGTTGAGCACAGGGGTTGGCCAGGCCCAGTTAGCGCCGGTTCCATCGCCTCTGCTGCCACCCGTGTTATTTCCCCAGGCAAGCATACGACCAACTGATGGATAGTCTGCAACACCACAGCTATCGTCGGCCTCTACCGCCATGGCTGTGTTACCACCAGCGCGAATGGCGATTACGTTATTGGTGGCGTTAACCGGGCGAGGGACTGCAGATTGGCCTCCAGGCAGTCCGGTCATCTGGCCGAAACTGTTATCTCCCCAGACCCAGGCTGTCCCGTCGCCTTTGCGGGCAACGACGAAATGTTTCCCGGTTGCTACCTCAACCACACTATCGATCTGTTGATTCAGTACGACCGGACAATCTCTATAGATTGGGCAGGAGTATGGATTCAAATCCTGCTCAATATAACCAAGCTCACCATATTGGCTATTACCGAAACCATAGATTTGACCCTCTTCGCTCAGGGCAATCACAAAGTCACCACCTCTGTAGATGCTGGCTATTGGCGGTAGCCCACCAATCTCTTCAAGTAGTCGATAACTCAGTACGTCCTGATCCAGACTGCCGAAAGGCACTTCATTGAACCCACCAGTGATATGGGTCTGGGCTTGATAAAAGCCAATAGTGCCATCCTGGTGTAATCCAAACAGGTATTTTTCATCTTCCCAATGAGTAACCAATCCTCCAATCCTGACTCGCTCCATGCCGACGATTTGACGGTTATGGTGTACTTCCCACAGTTCGCCATTGGCCAACCATGCCCAGGGCCAGGTATAGGGGCTGTCGTTGAAACGGCAGAATAGCGAAACAATGTTGCTGAGTTGGTTTTTCTGTTCCAGTTGTCGAAAATCGAAAGCGTTATAGTTTTCTGTAACGATGGGAGAACTGAAAACCCAGACACTGCCATCCCGATCCAGGGCATATCCCAGTGTTCCCGAGCAGAGACCAAAATCTTCAATACTGTCCAGGCCAGGTAGTGGGCTGGGAAACATATGGGCAGGCCCTTTGTTGAGGTCTTTATTGCTGTTTTCAGCCAGTTCTGTTGGATCATAGTCAAAGTACTCTTCACCCCACGACCAGAGCTGGCCAGTGGTATCTAGAGCAAGCGACCAGGGGGTATCGGAATGTGGGGCAGGTGCTACCTCGAAATCAACGACTGGGGGTGCGTTAATTGGTGCGGCATCAAAAAGCGTTACAGGCAGGTGACCTTGCAGATGCCTCTCTAAAACCGGTTCGCTGCTACCCGCTTGATCCTCGCCGTCGATAAGCAGTGCAGCACGTACTCTTCCTGTCCTGCCTATTAGCTCATTAGTGGCTGTGGCTGGAGCAGTGACGGTTCTAAGTTCACACAGAGGATCATTGTCGACGCAGGGGAGTGCTCCGCTTAGGGTAAAGCCCGCTTCACTGAGTTGGGCGTAGCGCAATGCAAATGACTGATTACTCTCTTTACTCCAACGAAACTCGACCTGTTCACTCTCTCCTGGTCTGAGCACCAGTGAGGCAGGCACCGTGCCCAATGTGGGTAGAGTCCACGGAGTTGAATCTTCACCACCACAACCGGTGAGTAGTATTGACAGACAGAAGAGTGTTGCCAAAAAGCGTTCTATATTCATAGGCCATAGTCCTTGAGAGCTGGTCGTATCCGGGCAGGATTGATCCGGCAGCTTAGGGAGCTGATTGGTGGCTGAACTCCCCATCAGGCTGAATCACAAGCCCTTCTCTGATATTGTTTCTTATGGCTGGCAGTGTACGAAGAGTGACCTCACAGGTAGCTCACATCCGGGGTCCGTTAACCCTGTGAATATTACCGTTGGTCGGTTGAGGTATCTGTGATATGGGGAGAGAGGAAGAGAGTTACACCAGAATGATTAAGCCGTCATCTCTTTAACCAGTGTCAGGATGGCATTACCAGGTGCAATACCCAGTTCCTGATCAAAGATACGACTGCAGCGCTGATAGATCCGCATGGCTTCGCCTGAACGTCCCTGGTCGAGGTGGTAACGAATGAGCTGTTCATATATTGGCTCGGACATAGGGTCGATTTGTAAAGTGTGCTCCCAGAGTTCGACTGCCAATTTGGTTTGTTCATGAGATAGCAGTGCATCAGAAATTTTTAGGGCGAGATGTAGAAAACTGCTATGCAAAGACTCTCTCGGTGCCAGGAGCCAGCCACTCTCATCACCAGCAAATAACCGACCTCTATACCAGCGCATCAGATGGTTCATGGCTGTGATGGGATCACTGTCGGTGAGTTTGACTGTTTTCAATGCTTGCGTGGCCCAGGTATCCAGCCAGACATATTGAGGATTGAGGGAGACTCGGCCAGCGTTGACTTCAATGGCTTCAGCCCCTAATAGTTTACGCAAGCGATGCAGCAGGTTATCCAGAGCGTGACTGGATTTGTCTGCATCCCTGTCGGGCCAGAGATGATCGATAAGCAGCCACTTTGCAACATCTCTACCCCCTTCGGCGATGAGGGCGCTGAGCAGTTCGACGGGTCTTTTGTGTTTACCAAGACTCAAATCCAGCACGGTACCATTTTGTATTATCTCAAAGTGGCCTAGGGCGCGAATGCGTAATGGCCAGGGCCAGTTGTCGTCCAAAGGGGAGAGTTTTTCAGGGTGTAATTGCCAGCGACTGACCAGTTTCTGTATATAGCCAGACCAGATATCTTTTTTTGCCGCGAACAGAGCGAGATCAGCCACCACAAAGTGGATAAATCCCTGGTAGGCGTAAATGCCCTCTTGTTCTGCCAGGGTAAATGCGGTTTGCAGATATGTAGTGCAAGAATCAATGTCGCTCTCGGTTAAAGAGAGCCAGGCACGACTGATGTCATGCATGACCAATAGCATGTGACTTCCGCTTTCGTTACAAAGATGTTTCAGTTCCTGCAGCTCCTCTTGGGCGGCAGGGATATTACCAATTGCTGCGAATAGCTGTGCGCGTAGATTGGTATTCAGTGCCACACCAAAATCAAAAGCCAGATCTGCACTGAGCAGCTTAGACTCTTCACTCTGTGCCAATGCTTGTGCAGTATCTCCACTCAATGCTGCAAGCCAGGCGGACATGAAGTCGTGATGGGCAATATCCATTCGGTGACCAGGTCGAATCAGCTCATGAAACTCCTTCAGCCCTTGTTGGGCCTGCTGGTTGCGTCCCGCCATGATGTCACAATAGACACGATAGGCTCGGGGGTTACTGCGGAAGGCACCCCCGGCGGCACTTTGTGATAACAGAATTGCACCATCCAGGGTCTCTTCGGCTGTCTCCTGGCCAGCAATAAGTTGATGCAGACCAACCATCGAACAGGCTAACAGACGTAGTGGTGTTGGCAGTGCCGGGTTGTCGAGTGCGGGGAGCAGGTGTTTTGCCTGGGCATGAAGACGAGCAATCTGCCCGGTACTGGCGTAGTGGAAGGTGAGATAGGAGAACATTGCCAAACGTGGCGTCTTCAATGGCATCATACGGGCACAAAACTCACTGAAACGAATCAGGGTGCGTAAACGGGGATGCTTTGGTGCAATCAGTGTCATGATCACACCAGCAAAGGTGGCAGTTTTGGCCCGCATGGGGAAATCAGGACAGCGTGGGTGTCGACGCCGAAGCTCGTCATACTCCGCGAGCCACTGTTTAAGTGGATGGAGGTCATCGAAGACCAAGGCCATCGATTCGGAGATTGCCAACCAGGATGAATATTGACCCAAAACATCTTCGCAATCACGAAACTGGTTGAATGCAGTCTCGAGTAGCGGCCAAGCCTGATGGGGTTGATCGAAACGTTGGCAACTGCCAAGCCAATAGCATAACCAGGGGTCACTACTACGAACATTCTCAGGCAGCATCTCTATCCAATGTTTAAGCACCTGGGTGCTGCCATCCAGTAGCATTGTTTCCGCACGTTGTTTAATCAGCTTGTGCAGTTCAGGCCACTCTTCAGCACTGATATAGCACTCGCCTGCATCATAAAAACGGTTCTCCTTTGTTAAGGTTTTAGCTATGGCAATGGTGCTGTCACTCCTGTTCAACTCAGGCATCTCATGCCATTTCCGGGTAAAGGTTTTCAGCAGCAATGGATGGAGTCGATAGATTCTGGTGCTATTTCCTGTCGTCTCTACAAGTGGTAGTTCTGCCAACAGTTGATGGCTGCGTTTAGCATCGGCACTGTTCATCGATGAGGTGATCAGGGCGGGTGTTATTTCCGGGAGTAAACTGAGTTGAAGTGCCAGCTTTTGATCTCTGGTATTGAGTGTTTGCCAGAGGAGGTGGCCAGGGTTTAGCTTGCTGCCACTACTCTCAGCAGGTGGATAGGCATGGATTGTGGCAGCAAGGGGACCAATCCACCCTTCGCTGAGCCGATGAAGGGATGCAGCAGATTTGCTGTTGCTGGGCTTTTTCCTGAGATGACCGGCTATCTCTCCACACTCTATCTGGGTCAAACGCAGATCCTCTGGATTTATACAGCAGATCTCATTGTTTGCTTGAAGATATTCCGGGAGGGTGGATTGGCTGATGTGAAACGTCAATCCAGAGGATTTGCGTTGAACTGAAAAATCATACAAGGCCTCGATATGTGTTTTGTTATCACTCAATAGCTCGATATTGTCCCAGACAAAGGAGGCGTTTTCGGCAAGCTGAGATGCTATTGAAGAGAGCAACTCCTTGAGTGAGAGCAGAGGATCATCGAATGGTGCTGGCTTGGGGTATTTGCCCAGTAGAGGGGAGAAAGCCGTGTGGAGCCGCTGAAAAAAAAGTGCAGCATCTCTATCTCTATGTTCAAGACGAAACCAATAAACCGGGATGTCAGGTTGGTTGTTCAGGTGTTGGGCTACAGAGGATGTTTTTCCTGAACCGCTTGGTCCATTCACCCAAAACATTTGATGCTTTTTCTGAAGGTTGATCCACTGTTGGCTTAAGCGAGGGATCGGGACAAGATGATCTGTTGTCGGCGGTGATGTGGATAGAATATGAATCGATTTCATAACCCGCTATTCCCAAGAAAGCCAGGTCTTCCATGATGATGTAGTCCCTTCTGGCCACGAAATGTGGTTTTGTTTGAGGAACTTTACTGATTGGGAAGAGTATAAGCAAATTCGCTGAGGCCTTCTGAAATCAGTTTACTGTTCGAACTGTGGCTCATTGTTTTAACCATGAATAAACACTTATGTCATAAGCTATGATGCTCATTTGTCGGTTTCCTTTTGTAAGTGGGTGGTGTTTGAATGATTGGAGTGATTCAATCTAAACTTGCGCTATAGCATAAGATGCAACTATTCGAATATTGTGAATTAGATGAAAGCTAAAATTAAACACCAGGATCTTGAGAACGAGTTTTATACTGATGAGCTGTGTCATATTATTGAGGTGTCTAACTCTAATGATGATCCCGGTCTATCGATCGCAAGAGCGAGAGTGGAAGCGGGTGTAACTACCCGTTGGCACCGGCTTAAGGAAACGATTGAGCGCTATCTCATTGTCTCAGGTCGTGGGCGTGTGGAGATAGATGATCAAAAGCCTGTCGAAGTGGGTGCCGGTGATGTGGTAATTATTCCGCCAATGTGCCGTCAGCGTATTACCAATTATGGAACAGATGATCTGGTTTTTTATGCTATCTGTTCACCTCGTTTCTTGAGTGTGAATTATCTGGATAGTGACTCTGCTTAGCGTTGGTTATAAAAATGTGACGTACATGGTGACGCCATGCCTCACCAATAGGTAGTCGAGAAGTTGTAACTTTAAAACCGCGTCATAATGGAATAAGAGAAGGGGGCAGTGAAAACGTTGTAGTTAACTCTTGTAGGAAGGTAACTGATTGATGTTGGATATTGAACGTGACATTACGCTTTTGGAAAGCATCTTAAATGACTGGAAAAATGTGATCGGTCCTGACTATTTGGGTTACAGAAATCATGTTTATCGAATGGTAAATTTCTCTCTTGCGCTAAAGCCATGCAGTGATGAGGAGCGGGAGAAGGTCATCATTGCGGGTGCTTTTCATGATATCGGTATATGGATAGAAGATACGGTTGACTATATTCCGCCTTCAATACCACCGGCAATGGATTATTTAAAGTGCAGAGGTCTTGAGTCCTGGTCGGAAGAGATTCGATTGATGATCGAAGAGCACCATAAAATTCGTGAATTTAAAGATGACGCATCTCCTCTGGTGGAGCTTTTCAGGAGAGGGGATCTGGTCGATTTTTCATTGGGTTTGTTTAAGTTTGGTCTTCAAAAAACATACATCGATCAGGTGAAAGCTGCGTTTCCAAACGAGGGGTTTCACAGGAGTCTGTTAAAGCGGGCTGGAAAGTGGTTGCTGAAGCATCCATTGCGACCGCTTCCGATGATGAAGTGGTAATTTAATCTGCTGGTGTAATCAACTACTCTCCGCGGTGCGGGCATCTGGATCAAAGGTGTGATTGAAGCTTATCGATTTACAGCCCAGATGGTGGGGCATGGCCCCACCCTACAATAATCGATTGGTAGGGTGGGGCTGTTCGGGATTGGTAGGGTGGGGCCATGCCCCACCATAAGCCAGAATGGGGCGTAGGGTGCCGGCCCTGCCGCACCATTGAGATAGAGATGATATCTGGAGTAAGGATCTCTTAGTAAGGATCAGGAATTACCTTACGCTTCTTAAACCGTCGGTGAATCCAAAGATACTGTTCCGGGGCATAGGCAACTGCTTTTTCAATCAGCCCATTTATGCGTGTTGCGTCATACTGAATATCCTCGGAGGGAAAATCCTCAAGGGGAGAGTGGATCACCAGTTTATAACCGCTGCCATCCGCTTTGCGGTAGCCTGAGAAGAGTATCGTCTGAGCACCACTGATCTTTGCCAGGCGAGAGGTTGCGGTGTTGGTGCCGGCAGGTTCGCCGAAGAAGGGGGCTAGGGTGCTGTTCTGTCCCTTGAAGCTCTGGTCCGGTGCGTACCAGACAGGCAGGTTCTTTTTTAGCGTGCGTATTACCTGACGGATTTCGTTTCTCGGGATGGCCGCTTCGAAACGCTCACGCCGGTTGCGATTGAAGGCCCATTCGATGACCGGATTTTCATGGGGGCGGTACATCACAGCGAAGGGTTGAAACAGACTCAGCAGACGACCGGTAACCTCAAGGTCGGTGAAGTGGGCGCTGAGCAGGATGATTCCTTTGCCCCGTGCAAGGCTCTGTTGCAGATGTTCTAATCCTTCGATCTCGACCAGGGGTTTCAACTTGCTCTCTTTGGCCCACCAGGCAAAGCCGATCATCAACATGCCGATGCCGAGAGATTCGAAGTGTTGGCGGAGAATGGTCTGCCTCTCCTGCTCAGTCTTGTCTGAAAAGCAGATCCCCAGATTGACCGCGGCAATGTGTTTGCGTTTAGGCGAGAGGTGGTAGATCAACCGTCCTATGGCGCGGCCAATGGAGAGTGTCATGGAGTAGGAGAGGAGTTGGCTGGTGAGCCAAAGCAGGCCTAAACCGAGCCATGCAGGCCAGTTATAGGGTGAATAGAGTGAGTGTTTACGCTTTTTTGCCATGCTCTGTTCTGGAATTCAGCTTGTTACTACCTGTCGCCCCCCCTAAACTAGGGCGTTTGTCGCAATATATGTTAACGGTTTGATGCAATTTCAGCTTCCTGACTTCAGTAAGGCGCGTGTTCTGGTAGTGGGCGATCTGATGCTTGATCGCTACTGGCAGGGTGCTGCCGCCAAAATCTCCCCCGAAGCCCCGGTTCCCGTGGTTCATGTGCATGATACCGAAGAACGCCCGGGGGGTGGGGCAAATGTTGCCTTGAATATGACCAGTCTCGGTGTGGAGGTTGGTTTATGCGGGCTGATTGGTGAAGACGAAGCGGGTAGCCGCTTGGTCACTGAGCTGACCAATGCGGGGGTTCAGTGTCTGCTGCAGAGAGAGGTTGGGGTACCGACCATAACCAAGCTGCGGGTCATCAGTCAGCATCAGCAGTTGTTGCGTTTGGATTTTGAGCAGCCCATGTGGCAAGTAGACCTGACCGAGCTGGAAGGGCTGTACGAACAGCAGCTGGGCGACTGCGACCTTGTGATTCTGTCTGATTATGCCAAGGGTACCTTGCAGCAGCCACAGCGTCTGATTGCCGCAGCGAGGGCGCAGGGTGTGCCGGTATTGGTAGATCCGAAAGGGAGTGATTTCGAAAAATATCGTGATGCGACACTACTGACCCCGAACCTGAAGGAGTTCGAGGCGGTGGTTGGCCATTGCGAAACCGATCAGGTTCTTAATGAGCGGGGCATGGCGTTACGGGAGAAACTGAACCTGCAATCGCTGATGATCACCCTGAGTGAGCGGGGATTGTTGTTGATTCAGAAAGATGTGCCGCCCCTGCATCTGCCCACAAGGGCAAGGGAAGTGTTTGACGTCACAGGTGCCGGGGATACTGTGATCGGTGTATTGGGTGCCGGAATGGCTGCAGGTATGCCGATTCAGGATGCGGCTGGGTTGGCCAATGTTGCTGCCGGTCTGATGGTCGGAAAGCTGGGTGCCGGCAGTGTCAGCCTGGAAGAGCTCAAAGGGGCACTGATCAGTCAGGGTGATTTCGATTTTCATACCATTCTGAGCCGGGAAACCCTGGCTGAGGCGACCAGGGTGGCGCGCCAACAGGGTGAGCGGATCGTGATGACTAACGGTTGTTTCGATATTCTGCATGAGGGGCATGTGCGTTATCTTCAACAGGCCAAACAGTTGGGCGATCGTCTGGTTGTGGCTGTCAATGAGGATGATTCAGTGCGTCGTCTGAAAGGAGCTGGGCGGCCGATCAATACGGTCGAGCAGCGGATGGCGGTACTGGCTGGTCTGGCTTCGGTGGACTGGGTGGTGCCATTCGGTGATGATACCCCCGAGTCATTGATCTGTGAGATCAAACCAGACCTGCTGGTGAAGGGAGGTGACTATAAACCGGAAGAGATCGCTGGTTACGACTGTGTAGTGAAAAACGGTGGTGCGGTTCAAGTGCTCGATTTTCTGCCCGGTGTGTCGACCAGCCGTATCGTGGAGGCGATGCGCGATGTCGAATGATAAAGGTGGGGTGGATGGGCCCGGTATGTCAGGTCGTGAGCTCTATCTGCGTCTGTTGCAACGGGTAAAACCCTACTGGAGACAGTTTGGTGGGGCGCTTGGGGCGATGGTACTGCTGGCATTGACTGAGCCGGCGATTCCAATCCTGATGAAACCGATGTTGGATGGTAGCTTTGTTGCGAAAGATCCTGACTATGTTTTCTGGTCTCCGATACTATTGATCCTGCTGTTTACTGTGCGTGGGTTGATGAACTTCGTCACCAATGTGGCTTTTGAATGGGTCGCAGGAAAAGTGGTTCTCGATCTTCGCAGGATGATGATCGAGCGCATACTCACCATGGGAACGACCTATTTCGATGCCAACGCCACCGGAACCCTGATCTCCAAGGTGACCTATAACGTCAACCAGGTGACGATGGCGGCGACCAAAGTGTTAACCACGCTGGTCAAAGATACCATCGTGGTGATTGGTCTGATGGCCTACATGCTCTATCTGAACTGGATGCTGACGATGGTGATCTTTCTGGCCTTGCCGCTGATCGTGGTCACTGTTCGTCTATTGGCGGTGCGCTTGCGTCGGGTTAATCGTTCTCTGCAGACGACCATGGGGGTAATGACTCAGGTGCTCGAGGAGTCGGTGCGCGGCCATAAGGTCATTAAGATCTTCGAAGGGCGTCCCTACGAACAGAAGCGTTTTCTGGAACGGGCCAATTGGGTTCGTCGTTACAACATGAAGAGCAAGGTTGCAGGCTCCGCCCATATGCCGCTGGTGGAGATTGTAGGCGCAACCATGATTGCATCACTGGTCTATGTGAGTACCCATGATACCTTTCTGGGTGAATTGACTATTGGTGGATTTGTCTCATTGATGGCTGCTATCGGCCTGCTGTTCTCACCACTCAAGCGGCTTACCGGTATCAACCAGCCACTGCAAAAGGGGCTTGCGGCAGCTGAGTCAGTATTTGGTCTGATCGATGAACCTGCAGAGGTCGACACCGGTAGCAAGCCATTGCAGCGTGCAGAGGGACGGGTAACTTTCGAGTCGGTTTCGTTTCGTTATCCCAATATGGAAAAGGATGCGCTGAAGCCGATCAGTTTTGATATCGAACCGGGTACTACAGTGGCCTTGGTGGGGCACTCCGGTGGCGGTAAGACCACGATTGCGAACCTGATTCCCCGATTCTATAACCCAACAGGCGGACGTATTCTGATTGATGGGATAGATGCCCAGGAGCTTAGCCTGCTCGGCCTGCGTCGACAGCTCTCCTATGTTGGGCAGGAGTCGGTTCTTTTTGACGATACCGTAGCGGCAAATATCGCCTATGGCGCAACGGGCGAGCCGACCAGGGAAGAGATTATCGAAGCGGCAAAAAGTGCTCATGCTCTGGAATTTATCGAGCGGCTTCCTGACGGTTTCGAGACCCGCATCGGAGAGGATGGGGTCAGACTTTCCGGTGGTCAGCGTCAACGTCTGGCGATTGCCAGAGCATTGATCAAAGATGCACCGATTCTGCTACTGGATGAGGCCACATCAGCGTTGGATACCGAGTCGGAACGCCATGTACAAGCCGCACTTCAGGCACTGACCCATGAACGCACTACCCTGGTGATCGCCCACCGGCTCTCCACTATTCAGCATGCGGACAGGATTCTTGTGGTGCACGACGGTGAGCTTATAGAGCAGGGAAAACATCAACAGCTGATCGATCAGAAGGGCGCCTACTATCAGCTCTGTCGCCATCAATTCAGTGAGCAGTTTGAGGATAAGGATTAGTCCAATCAACTGCCATGCGATATATCTATACCCTACTGTTGCTGCTGCTAGCGCCACTCTATCCATTGCGTCTTTTCTGGCGGGCCCGCAAAGCCCCAGCCTATAGGGAGCGATGGCTGGAGCGTTTCGGACTCTTTGACCTGCCAGAGCGGCAGGAGGGTATCTGGATACATGCCGTTTCAGTAGGTGAGGTGCAGGCGATCGCCCCCCTGGTTGGTCGATTGCTGGATCAGTATCCATCGCATCCGTTGCTGATCACCACCACCACGCCGACAGGGGCTGATCGTGTCAAGGCGCTGTTTGGTGCAGAGGTGGAGCATCGTTATGCGCCTGTTGATCTGCCCTGGGTTGTGCTGCGTTATCTTCAAGCCTTTCGGCCACAGCTGTTGATTCTGGTTGAGACAGAGATCTGGCCTAATCTGATCTACTACGCCAAGCGGGAAGGTGTGCCGACCCTGTTGGCCAATGCCCGCATGTCAGTACGCTCTGCTCGGGGCTATCACAAGCTGGCGGGTCTGACGCGTCAGGCATTGCGTAACCTGACCATGATTGCACCTCATGCAGAAGCTGACGCAGAACGGTTTCATACCCTGGGTGCAAGACCCGAGCAGCTGGAAGTTATCGGCAGTATCAAGTTTGATATCCATCTTCCCGGCAGTCTGCTGGAACGGGCCGATGTCTTGCGTCGTCAGTGGGGCGCTGGGCGACCGGTATGGATCGCTGCAAGTACACACGAGGGTGAAGATGAGTTGCTGATTCAGGCCCATATTGAGGTTCAGCGAACCATTGCTGATGCCTTGCTGGTGTTGGTGCCCCGTCATCCAGAACGTTTCGAACGGGTCGCTCAGCTGGTTGAGGAGTCGGGCTTTCAACTGGTCAAACGGAGTGAGCAACGACCCTGCGACCCAGAGGTCGGGGTGTTCCTGGGGGATACCATGGGTGAGCTGACCCTGTTCATAGGTGCCTCTGATGCAGCCTTTATCGGTGGCAGCCTGGTGCCTCATGGCGGACACAATATCCTCGAGGCTGCTGCACAGGGTGTTGCTGTGGTGTTTGGGCCGCATATGTTCAACTTCAGCGAAATCAGCGAACTTTTCCTCAGCCAGCAGGCAGCGGTTCAAGTGGAGTCACAGCAAGTGTTGGCTCAGCAGATTACCCAATGGCTGAGCGATGCCAGTGAACGAAGTCGTTTTGGTGAGGCCGGTAGAGAGTTGGTGGATCAGAATCGTGGCGCACTGGATAGATTGACCAGACTGGTAGAGCAGTTGCTCGATAACTATTGACCCTATAGTTTATTTTCAACTGCATTGATACTCGCTCGAGTATTACCGCTCACGTTTAACCTGTTTCAGAATCTAATGCTATTTGTTAGAAGGGTGTGCCCAACCTCACCCTAGGGCCTATTCAATTAGTGTTAACAGGTCCGAGGCAACTATCTATAGGAAATATGGTGCGGCAGGGCCACACCCTACGTAAAGTAGGAAATAGGCCCTGAATAATTGGGGAATTCGCTTAATAAGGGATATTCGCAACCTATACTCGATGGATATATGGAATATTGACGCTCGTTAGCTGCATAGGGGCGTAATGGAGGGGGCGTGAAGAAGAACCGAACCAAGTCATCGAGTTCCAAGCAAGCTAAGTCCAAAGCAGTTAACAGGAAAAAAATTAAACAGCCTGAGACCACTCCGTTTGCTGATCTTGTGGCGCGGGAAAACCTTGCTGAGCTGCAACGCACAGTAAGGCGTTTGGCAAATCGTGACGGGCCAAAGGTCAGCGCTATGATGCGTCGACTCAGTAAGCCTCTCTACACTTTGCAGCAGTTGCATCGTCTCGCCAGCTCTGTGCTGAAGCATGAGCCTGATGCTGATATAGCGCTACGCAGTGCAATCAAACAGATCCTGGAATCCCATTCTCACCTCTCCGGCGGTCGAAAACGGCTAGCGGATCGAGCGCGCTCGGCGCCAAAACAACATGCCGACTTCGATCAGGCCCGGATAGTCCAGCTGGGTGGCCTGGCGGGTCTCTACATGGGGGCTACCATGGCCTATCGTGGTGGTGCAGGAATGTCCCAGGCCTTCGATGTCATTGCCGGGTTGAGTGAGTGTGTTGGGTATCTAGAAGTGGCGCGAGGGGCTCAGTGGCGTGGAGGGGATGCGGGATTAAGCAGTTTTCTGCAGCAGAACCAAGCCCTCAACTGGGGAGAACCTGGCTCGGGTGATCCCTCTTACCCTAATGGGGATCCCACTGGAGATCCTTGGGGGCCAGGTGATCCCATCGATCCTGAAGGCGACCCTTGGGGGCCAGGTATCGACCCTGGCTTTGGCCCAGGTTCACCCTGTCCACCACCACCTGAAATTCCAGATGAACTGGTGCGTGCAGGCTGTGAAGATCAGCTGCTTCAGGTACTTGAAGAGGGGGCGCCGTCGGTAGCCTGGTATGGACGGATAACCGCCTTTGCCGATGGTATCGAGAGCATCGTCATGGAAGGGACCTGTGCTGGTCAACTGTTGATCATCCACGGCTCTGGGTTTGGTTTCACCCAGCCGGATAACCGTCTGTTGGTACTCCGTGTCAGTGGCCGATGTCGTACTGTTGAGGCAGACTCCTGGAGTGATACAGAGATTGTCATTACTCTGCCTGATGGTGTGCAGCCAGGCCCAGTCGGTTTCTATGATCCTCACGGTGTCAACGCCTGGAACCAGTTTGCCGGTCAGGCCAACGCCGATGCCCGGTCGATCCTCTCCGCAAGCCGATGTCTTGGGTCGCCACTGCTGTTTCCGCAGTGGCCGACAATCAGGGGCATCCCCTGTCCTCCCGATATCGGGGTCAACTACCTGGATGTTGGTGAACCTCTAATCAATCTCTTTGAGGCTGATTCACGGGACGATGAGGGGTTGGGAGAGGTTGGTGATTCAGTGTTGGCATCACCAGGTGATTCGGTGGTGCTGCGTTGGTTTGTTGAACGTGCAGAGACTCTGACTCTGCGGCGAATCAGCAACGACGGCCCAGATTTTGGGGGTAATCCTGAGGTGGTTATCACTACCGGTAGCGCCTGGACCCTTCAACCCCTGACCCACACTGAACCAGCGCTATTCAGCTATGAGCTTGAGGCGAGTAACGAGTGTGGGGTGATGCGAAAGCAGGTTCGCATCCTGGCGAGTAAGCGGCCGCAACTTGAGATTACTCATGCAGAGATTACCCAGGGTGTGCAAACTGAAGAGAATGAGGTGGTGCTGGTGGCGGAGAAGAGAACCGGTGTACGTCTCTTCGCAACCCATCAGCTTGCAGGCTTCGGCGCTCTTGATCGGCTGCCAGGGGTGAAGGGGCGACTGCGGGTGCGTGAACATGGAAACAACCCCTGGTGGCCCTGGATGGATGCGGTCAATGGCTCTGCAGATGCTACGCCAAATCCGGGTGTAACCATCGATCTGCCTGTTGAACCTGAGCGGCGTGAAATTGAGGATACGCTCAACTTCCTTATCCCTTTTACTCTCTGTTTTGGTGAGATCGATATTCAGCTTCAGGTCAGGGTTGATGATGCCGCAGCACCACCAGGTGAGCGGGGTTATCAGGACTCATTTTCGATGACCATCGAAGCGGTAGAGTTTGCAGCTCGGGCGAAGCCCTTTGTCCGCTATATTCCGGCAACCATTGTGATTACCGATGCCACCCCTGCAGTATCTTTTGTGGCAACGAATCCTCCCACCAACAGTGAGTGTATAGAGGTGATCAACAGCGCTTACCAGCGTTATCTGCCAGCGGTGCCTGAGGTCGTTGAGCGCCATCCGACCCTATCCGTTACCATTGGTGCAGATGCCTGGGTGATAAGCACCCCGGCAGGTAATATCGATGTCCCATCCGGTTGGTCGCCCTCGAACCAGTTCGATATTCTCGGAAACGCCAATCTACAGTGGCTGCAACTGATTCGTGCTTGCCAGTTTCTTGATTTTACGGGGTTTCTCTGCTCCGATGAGGATGATGCGATATGGACTTTACTCACCCCGATCAACTCCTGGGGGCGAGCACTTCCTGAATCCAATATCCTGCTCTCGCCGGTGAATCAAGAGACCCTTGCCCATGAACTTGGCCATATCTATGGCCAATCACATCTTGCGATCACCTGCCCGGACGACGATTCACCTCCTGCTGCCAATCCACTGGATGAGACCACCCACCCGGATTACTGGGAGGATGGTGGAGAGGTTACCGATGTGGTCTGGGATATCGACAACAATGAACTGATCTTTGCAACTGACGATGAGGCAGGACGGGTATTCGACCTGATGACCTACTGTACAAGACGCTGGACCCATCCCCAGCGTTGGCAGATGATGTTTGACATCATCGGAGAGTGAATCATGAAGCGATCACAGATCCGTCACGCGGCAACCTTTCCCACTAAGGGCGAGCGTGGTATTGAATATATCGAACTGGCTGGTGTGATCGATGTTAAAGGTCGATTTCATACCTTGCCGATACGGTCTAAAGCGGTAGTCCGGTCACAATCCAGATCGTTTCAAATGCAGGAAGAGCCGCCACTCGAGCTTGAACTGCTGGATAAATCGGGCAAGGTATTGAGTCGAGAAAAAGTGATGCAACACCATCCAGTGGTTTGTGCCCGTCAGGATCCCGGCTGGTGTCTGGTGCGAGGGCGTATTGCATTGGTTAGTGGAGCCTACAGCTTAAGACTCAACCGTGCAGATCGAGTCATCATAGAGCGGTTAATAACGGATGCACCAAGGCTTACTCTTGATTGGCCACATAAGCGGGTTTCACGCAAAAAAAGCTTCACCCTGGAGTTGGATTATTCGACACCGGAAGAGGGTGCGTTGATCGAGGTTCATTTGATCTGTGATGGCAGCCGTTCCCGCTTTATTGGTGCCGGTAGACCAAACAAAAAACTGACACTACGATTTGATGATCTGCCCGGAGGCAAAGCCTGTCAGTTGTCAGTGACCTACTCCAACGGAGTTCGCAGCACTACTGTGTTGAGTGAGTCGTTTGAGCTTGCGCCAAGGCGGGGGCGTGTTGAGCTGGTTCATCCGGAGGAGGATGTAAAAGTACCCTCATGGCAGCCGATCCCACTCTATGCCAGATACTCTTCTGCTGAGATGGATAGTCCGAAAGAGACGCGAAAGGTGGTTGCGGAGTTGGTATGGAAACTTGATGGACAAGAGGTAGGGCGAGGACCGAGAGGATTACTTGCGGCACAGGATGAAGGTAAACATCGTCTGACTTTACATGCGAATGGCAAAGAGATTGAATCCCGGAAAATCCATATAGAGAAGTCAAAGAAGAGTGCAGGGTTGGCAGCGTTTGAATGGTACAAAATCTATGACGCACCACACTAGGTGATTTCCAAAAGCCGTTTTGCGGTGATGCGAAATTCTGAAGGGTAACCAAAAGCATTGTTGATATATTCGATGTTGTCTATTGTTGTTCTGCAGTTGACATGGCTATGTCCATAGATATGGATGTTTGCGTTCAGGTTGCGTATCTGCTGATCAAGTAGCGGGCTGCCTAAAACCGGGTATATGTCACGGAATCTTTTAGGGATATAGCTCGGCATTAAATCGATACGTGGCAGGAAATGTGAAAAGGTGATAACGGTTTGAGAGTCAGGCCGCTTAGTGACCTCATTCTTCTGCAGGAAAAAACCATTTTGAGCAGATGGGGTGTCTAATGCTTCAGGCCATTTGCAATGGGTAAAGTCCATCCATCTAGCCAGCAACGCCTCACTCATCTCACCAAAACTCAGATCGTACCAGGAAAAGAGAGGTATGATGGATATCCCCTGTATCGTCATTTGTTCCGTTATCACGCCATGCTGCTGAGCCAATGACAGAAGTTCGGAAAACTTATTGATAGAGTCTGTCTGTGACTCACCTCTAACCCATATATCGTGATTGCCAGGCACATAAAAAACGAATTTAAACTTACTGCTCAATTGTTCGAAACATTTAGCAGTACGGGGTGTTGAATCTGAAATGTCACCCGCCAGGATCAGAGCATCATCGACATAGTCAGAGTGGGAAAGTGATTCAAGCCAGCGATCATTCTCTTTGTAGTCGATGTGGATGTCAGAGATCGTGAAAATTCTCATAGAGTGGATGGGGTGCTCTGGTTATTAATGGACATTCGACGCCTTAGGGTGTTTTGGTGGGGCATGGCCCCACCCTACCCGAGAATAAAATTTGTCATTCAGCAAGACTGCTCTAACGAATAATGACAGGCGGTGGTTTTACACCGATTCCAGTAGTCTCTGCAACAATCTTCTGTGCAAGGGATTGACCCAGTTCCTGTGCCTCGGTCTGTTGCATCTCAGCGTTTGCTCCCGCTTCCTCACCCTCCTGTTTCATATAGAGTGTCTGCGTGGGGAAGGCGAACTCGACTCCGAGCCCTTGAGCCAGACGAAGAATATCCAACATAAAGCGGTGACGCTCTCGTAATTCAGTGCTCCACTCCGGAGTCTCCCAAAAGACATAGAGCAACACATCCAGAGAGGAAGCGGCAAACTCATTCAGGTAGACGTGATAGTAGTCTTTACGCATATAGGGGTGTTGCCGTACCAACTCTCTAACGCCTTCACAAAAGGCTTCGATACGATCTGGTGGCGTGTCATAAGTGAGCGAAAGCTTGCAGGATAGACGGCGATAGCGACGTTCGCCCATATTGTCCACTGTGGCGGTAATGAATTTTGAGTTGGGAACGGTGACCACCGAATTGTAGAAGGTTCTGATCCGGGTGCTGCGAAAACCGATCCGTTCAACGCTGCCTTCAGCGCCATCGACAATGACCCAGTCTCCAACCGAGAATGTGCGATCCATCAAAACTGTTACCGAACCAAACAGGTTCTGAACCATATCCTTGGCAGCCAAAGCAAAGGCCAGACCACCAAGACCAAGGCCGGCGAGCAGACTTGAAATGTCGACGTTGAGATTATCGGCGATGAAAACAAAGCCGATCACAGTAACGAATATCTTCAGTGTTCTGGGTATCAGTGGGACCAGCGCATCGTCCAGTTTATTGTCGGTAAGCTGAGCGCGCTTGTGTAAAAATGCTGAGACCAGATCAACCAGGCGATAAGCTGCCCAGACGCCAGAGATACTGGCGAGAAACTTAACCGCCACCAGCAGTATCAGCATTATATTTTCAGTCAGCCCTATCAGATTGATACCACTCCACCAGATGAGTGCCATCGCCATCAGGCCCAGGGGGCGAAGAATATCCTCAGAGATCTCCTTGAACTCATTATGGATGGTTTTATTACGCCAGCTGCGAACGCCGGAGCGTAGAAAAGAGGAGAGCAGTTTGTCGGCTATAACACCCAGAAGAATGGTTCCGAAAAGAGCTAGCCATTGCCAGTTAGGTAGTAAAAAGGTAGAAGATTTCAGCGAGTCAGGGATCTTCTGACGAAAACGGATGTGCCAGGGAATCTTGCTGGACTCTTCATCTTTGCCACTGACCCGATCGGTATCGGCAACCTCATCCAGGATGGCTGCTAATTGGCTGACGGTGTTTTGATCAAACAGCCAGGCACCGGACTCTGTGCGAGCAATTCTAATATCTCCATTTTCATAGCTGTGAAAGAGATAGGTTTGTCCATCGGGATTGTTTGGGATTTTATCCAATTCAATTACCCGAGTTCGATCCAGAACCTCGATCAACATCCAGGAGAGATCGCTACCCTGTTCCTTCCTTACCAGAGAGTTGATGCTGGAGAGATCCAGGGTAGAGATTGCAGCCTCAATACGTTCTGGTGATCCCCGTTTGATGTCGTTCATGGCATGGAGAAAGGTCTCCATGGTGGCACGAGGGGATTTCAGGGTTTGCGGGATGGTTACAGATTCAGTTTTACTCTCTTCAGGGTTGGTTTCAGAGGTCTCTTCCGCCCAGCTGCTGTTAATCAGACAGGTGAGAAGGAGAATGAAGAGGAGTGTGTTGAGGTGGTTTATCCGGTACATGTGTCTATTTCTTGAGTGTTATTTAATCTGGAGGTTAGTGTACCTCGTCATAGATTCTGTACCATTCAGAGCGGGCGTATTGGGGCGGCTCCCTCCGGGCGAGCCTGGAAGGGGTTATCCGCGGTGTTATGCCTCTTGGCAAGGGAGGGGCCATTCCCTGCGAGGCATGCCTTGCACCCCAAGGGCACTTCCTTCGGGGCGCGGCTAACCCCTTCCAGACTCGCTGAATGGTACAGAATCTATGACGAGGTGCACTAGTTTAACCTAAAAAAGATCAGTTGGACGGCACGAAGTGTGCGTTTGTGGTGGTGCAGGGCAAGGGTCGCTCCTGCACATCCCTGTGCCCGCTACACTTGTGGCGTCTCTGCACAGCGCGCAACGACGCGGAATAGTTCGCTATTCCAAGGAGTTGCAAAACAGCCACGCGTCGTCACAAATGTGTAATTCACAGTGTAGCGTTTTTTTTAGCCACCAAGTGACCATGTGCATCGAAGCTATTTTCACCCTAATCCGCTCAAAAGTTGCAGTGGGGGCGATCTGGATCGTCTCCCGAGGTCTCCGGTACTCGTCTTCCCGTTTTTTGAGGTCTATTTTTAGATACATAGGCTGTGTATGGAGTTACAGGAGCAGCTCCGATGCCATTAATTGATGCAGTGGGACTATCCCTTATAGAGAACCTCTACACTCTTGTCGACAGGCTTAAAACCCTGAAGGCGACATACTCAGTCGTCGGGTTACTAGTAATAGTTGGTTAACTTTATTTTGCGGATATCATGAGGGCCATCGACTACCTCAACTCTTTGTGCAAAATCTTCGGATTTTTCATAGCTCCAGCAGATAGGATCTTTCGATGGCAAAACTATCAAGTCTACTGGCGCATGTTCTCTTTCATGAAAATCATCAGCCATTAAAAAACTGATCTGTTTCTTGATGGCTGTGAATGGAATTAGTGAATAATCGCCCCAAACAGGTAGTGTTTTAATTTGTGACATGCCTTCATTGATTTTTAACTGATTTAAATCATCTATCTTCATATCTTTTAATGGAGAAAAAACAGCTTCTTCCGGCGGTGAGATGGTCGTGGTCGTTATCTTGGTGTTGGCTCTTTCAAATGTTGTGGAATGAACAAGCCTGTGTAGTATCGAAGCACCTGTACTGTAGCCTATTATTTTTATAGTAGTTACATTATCAGGTAAACTATGTAAATGATTATTCCAGAGCGTGGCGAGTTGATCGATGGATTCTGTATGCTCGTATCGAACAGCAAAGACACTTTTGCCAACAGCTGGTGGATATATGCTGATCGGCTCAAACGGATCGGCAAATAAACCGGTGATGAAATAGATGACACTGTTCTGTATATCACCTGTATCGAAGCGATCGAAAACAGGGAACTCCCTGTCAGCTATGAAGTTATAAGTAATTTGGTTGGGTATATTTGAATTACTGTTCTCATCGAATAGTGTTTTGAGTTGGGTGAAGCTTAAATCCTTTACTTTTGCCAAAGGTACTTGAATATGGTATTCGCGTTCAAGTTTCTGCACAATTTCAACACCCATTAACGAATCAATACCGTAGTCCAGAAATAGTTTCTTCTCATCGAGCTTAGTATCGTGGTTTAAACCGAGAATACTTTTGATGCTTTTAGTTAATGTATCAAAATCTCCAACTTCAATACTGCTTATGGGGGCGATGCCTTGAGTTGATAAATCTTTATTAAGCGGCACGTAGCTAGCTACGACAGGTGGGCTGCCACATAGGATCTTATTTAATGATGAGAGGCAGGATTTAAGGCTCTGCTCCTGGGTTGCCAGTGCTTCAATGTGGACCTTCTCTCTGTTCTCAGATACGAACCCAACATCCCCAATTTCTCCCCACTGTATCGAGGTTGCAGGTAGCCCATCGTTTCTACGCTTGGTTGAAATAAGATCTAATGCACTATTTGCATAACCATATGCAGATTGGCCAGGATTACCAAGGCTGGCAACCAGTGAAGAGAATATTACAAAATGTTGCAGATGCTCGCAGTAGAGTCGCGTCAGTATGTCGATATTTGATGCGGCATCGACTTTTGTAGTTACAACCTTCTTATAATCTTCATGGGATTGGTTTATATAGAAGGCATCTTGCAAAACCATGGCGAGGTGGAATATGCCAGCTATTGGCGAAACATCATTGAGTTCCAGAAGTAGGTCCTGTGCCTGTTCCCTAAATGCGACATTCTTGGTTGAAATAATGACATTGATACCCAGGGATCTGAAATAGTCGACTCGCAGGCGCTGATATCCGTTTGTTATTCCCCGCCGAGAGGTTAGGCAAATTGTTTTCGCGCCTCTTTGAATTAACCAGTCAGCCAGCTCCAATCCAAATCCACCCAGTCCACCGGTAATTAAATAGGCCCGTCTGGGATCGCACCAGAATTTTTGTTGGCATACCAGGAGTTCCTGTTTTGTGGCAAGTTCTTGCTCGTCCTTCACTTTTATGATGACTTTGCCTATGTGCTTACCATTTGCCATAAAACGGAAGGCATTTTCAAGATCAGTATGGTGAAATTGATGGTTGGTGAGTGGTTTTACCATGCCATTTGAAATGCCATCAGCCAGCAGGCTATTGACTAGTGCAAGTTCATCGCCATCCTCAAGAATAATGTTGTTGACGCCAACGCCTTTGACAGAGCAGTCACGAAGCAGAATCTCCATGCCGATCTGGGTGTTGTTGTTTGCATCATATTTGCCGATCTCCAGGAATTTGCCAAAACTGTCCAGAAGCCTCAATCCAGTTTTTAATTTATCGTCAGATAAGGAGTTGAGTATTAGATTGACCCCCTTACCTTTGGTCAGGTTCATGATCTCTTTTTCGAACTTGGTATCTCTTGAACTGAATATGTGGCTATCAGGAATCTCAGGAAACATCGAATTGATGAATTTGCGCTTCTCATCATTACCTACAGTAATAAATATTTCGCACTCATGGTGAAGCGCAACACGGATTGCTGCCTGACCGACACCACCTGATCCAGAGTGGATCAGTACTCTATGACCAGTTTTAATTTGGCCCCGAATAACCAGGGCTAATATGGCGGTCATGTAGACAACCGGGACTGTAGCGGCTTCTGCCAGAGACCACTCTTCGGGTATCTCCCAGATGTGATGTCTGCTGCAGCTCTTAAGTTTGATTTTTGTCTTCTGGTTGAGGCCAAGGTAGCCCATTACACGTTGACCACTGGTACTGATTCCTGAAAACTCACCACCGATCGGAATTTCGAGTCGTTCATCAAATGCAGATGATGGCAGTTTGCCGCTGGCAAGCATGACGTCTTTAAAATTCAGGCCGCAGTAATAGACGTCGTAATCATGATCTGATTCAAGGTGCTGTGGGCTGGTTGTCCACTTGAGACTGGATAAATCACCCAGTTGTGAAACTACCATGGTTGCATTCCCAGACAAAACTTCGTCAGAAGGTTTGAAATTATGATAACGATAAGAGCCCCATTCTCCCTCCTTGAAAACATTCATGAACAGATCTTTCTCATAAGCTTGCGTTAACATAGTCGGTGATGGCATGTTGTTATCTTCGAAAAAGAGACATCTGAGGCTTTTGGTTTCCTCTTTTCGAAGGCAGTTCATCATTCCAGGAAGACCAGGTGTTGTTTTTGCATCGCCAGAGACCCAAATGCGCTGGTTGTTGGCCTCTTCTTGTGCGGTTAATGAATGTTGTATCTTTTTGCGAAATTCTGCCGTGTAGTCGTTGTATTGAATAGATTTGTGTGCGTTTGATCTCTTTTTTCTACACAAATAGAGGGTCAGAAGTATGCCGTCATCTTTGATGGATACAATCTCAAACCCTGCCTGCTTGAGTAGTTGTTGCCATGTCTCGTGGGTAACCAGAGCGCCATAGCTACGGACGTCAGGATCGTTGTAATCCCAAAGTTCGTCGATGAAGCCCCACATGCAGGCATTTTGTGCGCCACCATGCGTTGTTTCGTGAAGAAGAAAAAATCCATCATCATTCAAAGCATGATAAATATGCTGTAATGAATTCAGAATATTGTCAGCAGCATGGATAGCATTACTTGCGACAATCAGGTCTAAATCTTCTCCTACATTGGCGGGCGCCTGCTGGTCAATGTCCCAGATTTCAAAGCGAGTTATTGCTGAATATTGCTTGAATTCATCTTCTAGTGGTTTAAAAAAACCGCTAGATATGTCAGTGATAAAGTAGGTATCTTCAGTGGACTGTATCAATGGTAGCAAGTGGCTTGTTATGCCGCCGGTGCCTGCGCCAATCTCACATACCTTTAGGGGCTTTTTATGGGGTATGTTTTCCAAAAAAACAAAATGGAGTTCTTCCAGGTAACCCTCAGAAAACAGATACGAACCTGCCAAGTCATTATTGTAAAGTGAGCGATACTCGTTAAAAGAGAGTATTGCAGAAAGTGGCTCATCGCGAAGTATTTCCGGATTGCTATATAGATGCTGCGCCAGCCTTAACGATATCCCTCGAGGATGGTTTAAATAGTATTCGAGTTTGCTCTTATCTATTTCAGTGTATTGTAATTCCTTGATCTGTTGTTCGAGTTGAAGAATGTGAGGAGGGAGTGGCTTGGAGTCAAGTTTTAATTCTTTGATAACACGCTGCGCGTTGTTGAATATATACTGTGTTGTCAGCTTAATGTAATTCCTGATCTCATCATTTGCTTTTTCATTGAATATATTAGACTCAAAATAGGGTGTAAACTCATAGCTTTTCAGTGCACTGATTGTGCGATCTTTGTGTGGTGGTATTACGGTAAATTTTGCGCCTTCAACTAATATTGAATGGGTATAGAATTGATTTAAGTAGGGCTCGGAATAGGCGGGCAATATCGAGTAATCAGGTTGCCGCGTAGGATCTATATTGATCTTTCTGACAAAAACAGGAATCTTGGTTTGCCTCTTTGTATCCCGGACAATGGTTGTATGAACAAGACAATCCAGGAATGTTGCCCAATTTCCATCCCAGTGAATTTTGATTACACTGCCATCCTGGCTGATGCTTTCAACTTTCTTGAATTCAGGGCCGTAGTCATAACCACGAAGTCTCAGTTCTTTATACAAGTCGTGGCTTGTTAAGAATGACTCCCCTTCATACTCTGCGATGGATTGCTCTACCTGGTCCCCAATGCTCCAGGCGTCCTGGTCAGTGACTGTTACATGACCGTGTACAACCAGATTACTACCCTCGGTTACTTCAAATGATTCAGATACCGGGAGATAGCGTACTGTCAGAGTGATTTTGCCACTCTTACTTAGTGTGGTTGCTCGTTTTAGTGTTACATCTCTGAACTCGACAGGCGTCTCATCCAATTTGCGCATTTCTATTTCTGCTAAGGTTTGCCAGACAAGATAGAGATACCCCACACCTGGAAATATTATTTTACCATTTAATACATGGTCAGAGATGAAGGCATATTGCTCGTCTTTTAGGTCTATCTCGAAGTTGCGCTCATATTTTCCTGAGGAGTTGGGGTTATAGTGAAAAAAGTCAGCAACCTCCCAGTCGGCATCATGGTTCCAGTCTACTCTATGAAGCGAAGGTAGAGATCTTGAGTAGCACTCTTCATCCTCTGGGTACAAGGCAGGCCAGGCTATGTCCTGGCCTAAACAGAATAGTTTGCCCACGGCTTGATGAAAGCTATCGGTATTGTCAGAGTTTCTGCGCATTAAACCCATATAGTTGATGGCAGGTTTTTGCGCGGTAATTAGAGAACTCAATAGCAAATGAGGCCCAACTTCAATAACTGTTGCATTGTCTGGGATATTCTCAATGCCCTGTTTGAAGTGAACCTGGCAAAGCAGGTTGTCGACAAAGTAATCAGTTGAAGCATATTCAGCCTTATGCCAATCATCTTTCGGATGGCATGTGCATATCCATTTTTTCGATCTTGCTTTGGGCTGGATAATAATCTTTTCAAGTTTAGAGCGAAATGCTGCTTCGGCTGGTGCAATCATTGGGCTATGAAAGGCTATACCGGCAGACTTTACATGCCTAACCTCAATATCTCTTCTTTTCAGACCCTCTGACCACTCAGCTATTTTATCTGTTGGGCCTGAAAATGTTACGCTCTGGTCATTATTATGGCAGGCAGGGAAAATATCTTCGTTACTCAATTCTTGAGCCGATAACCAATCAATGGCAACACTAGCCATACTGCCTTTTGCTGAAGGCGTCTCCTCAACTACCCGGCCTCTCCAGTAGGCAATTTCCATGGCTTGTTCTTTTGTTATTGCACCATCAGCATAGGCTGCTGCAATTTCACCAATGCTATGCCCAACAAAACCATCAGCCAGAATATTAAGTTCTTGAAAAGCATCAATAAATGCTATCTGAATAGCTGCTATACCAATGAATGAGTTTAACGCAGTATCAAATGAATCAGATCTGGAGCTGGTTAATAGCCCTGCCAGATTGAAGTCAAACTGTGTTAGATGATCATGGCAGGCCAAGAGTGACTTATTCAGGATAGGGACATTGAGCAGTGCTTTACCCATCCCTTGCCACTGAGAGCCCATACCATTAAATACATACCATATCTCGTTTTGGGTGCTGTCTTTTTCTCCACTGATAGTTTGAACATTACCGTTTGAGTTTATAAGCAAGCAGTGTCGATAGGGGAATTTTGCAGTTGGACGATTGGCGATATTCCGTTGATGACTTGCTATGTCAAGAGAAGTTGATGAAATTCTCTTCAATGACTCAATGATTGTTCGATGTCCATCTTCGGTGCGACAGGTAACAGGGATAATTTGAATCGGCTGATAATCTTCAGTGGTTGCTTTGGATGCCTTATATTTTGCTAGAACTGCATGCGCATTCGTACCACCGAAACCAAAGCTGTTGACTCCAAGAATCCCTCCACAATATTTTTGATTACTGGTAACAACATTAATCCGCCCATTATGCAGTCCGGGTATTTTTTCGTTAGGTTGATTAAAGTGGAGGTTGGCAGGTATTGTATTGTGCTCCATGGCGAGGAGTAGTTTGATCAGGCCAGCCATTGCTGCAGCACCCTCAGAGTGACCCATATTGGATTTGACTGATCCTATGTTGAGGGGTTTGTTCCGCTCTTCAGTAAAACGGGACAGAGCATTCACCTCTTGTGGGTCACCTGCTGGTGTGCCTGTGCCATGTGCTTCTATGTATTCGATCTCCTGGAGGTCTATATCTGCCCTTTTATAGGTCTCTTCCAATAGTGCCTGGTGTGCAGAGCCGTTAGGGAATGTGATCCCTTCAGTAGTATGTCCATCGCTGTTTACACCTGAAGCTAATAGTACTGCACGCCTCCTCGCTTTGATTCCTTCTCTTGTCAGAAAAAGTACACCGATTCCCTCTGAACGGACGTAGCCTTTACCGTTATTGTCAAATGAGCGACAAACACCGTCACTTCCAACCATTTGCAATTTATGAAAGCCTAAACTTATGGCTGGATTTAAAATAATGTTTGTTCCACCAACAAGAGCGTAATCACAGCGGCCTTCCCGTATTGAGTTTAATGCGGCATCTAATGCGACAAGGGACGATGAACAGGCAGTGTCTATCGTCATAGACGGGCCTGTAAAGTTGTAGTAGAAGGAGAGGCGGTTGGCAAACATCGACAGAGTAGTGCCAGTATTTTCGTAACCGCTGAATTTATGAAGCTGATTACTGAAATTTGATTGAGAGTCGCTGGAGTGGGCGCCGATGAAGACGCCGACTTTTTTTGTTTTCAGGGATTCGGGTTGCAGGCCTGAATCTAGAATTGCTTCATAGCTTACTTCAAGCAACTTTCGAAGCTGGGGGTCCATTTTATGGGCCTGTTTTGGGTGCACTTCAAAAAAATCGGCATCAAATTTTTCGATGTCTTGAAGTGTGCCTAGTCTCTTCGGTATACCAAAGGCCCCACTGGGCCAACGCTTTGGCTCATTCGAAACCATATCCACGTGATTGGTGAGATTGTTCCAGAACATTTCTGGTGAGTCGGATTTTGGAAAACGGCATGAGAAGCCGCTTATATAGACTTTACGAGCCACTGTAAGCACTCCATTGCATCAATTATCATTGTGTTTTATTTAGTGCATATTAAATTTTTGAAATCAATCCGGCTTTTAGCATCCCTTACAAAAGTTTCGAGATTAATCACACATATTTAAACATCATTGGCTATTAATGGGGCCGTACTATCTGATTAAAGCTCTCATTACCTAATGAGGTTAACTACCCAGTCTGAGCTGAAGGATTGTTAAGCTCGTGACATGAATTTTCCTGTACTGGTGTTGATCTTGATGGTTTCACCTGGTTCCAGGTATTCAGGTACTTGAATTTCGAGTCCTGTAGCCAGGGTTGCCGGTTTGTTACGTCCTGTAGCGGTAGCACCCTTGATGCCGGGTGCAGTATCAACGATATCCATGTTGACCGTGGGTGGCAATTCGATGGCCATTAATGCACCGTCCACCAAAAGAGCGGTTATTCCTTCCAGGCCATCGGTTATATAGGGGATCTCATCCTCCAGCTCATTTTCATTGAGACTGTATTGGCTGTAGTCATCCAGGTTCATGAAGACATAATCCTCCCCGTCCTTGTATGAGTATTGAACTGCCGTGCGCAAACAGTCAGCCTCTTTCAGCATGTCGTCGCCTTTATAGGATTCATCCAGTTTCTGGCCAGTTTTCAGGTTGGTAAAGCGAATCTTGTAGAGGGTCGAGGCGCCACGGGAGGATGGGCTTTTGGCATCGACATTTTTAACGGCATGGGGTATGCCATTGATCTCTATAACGACGCCTTTTTTTAAGTCACAGGCTTTTGGCACAGGTGAATCCCCTTATAATACGAGCTTATGGTTAATCATTATTAACTAAAGTAAGTTATTGACATGTCTGGTTAAATATTGGATTTTATCACTATACTAAAGTGTAAGTTCAGTAAACCGACAAGATTTAACGAAAATCCATGTTCAACTGAAGACGCTAGGTTAAACAGTATGATTGAATCTAGGGCGGCAATTATAACCAGTAGCATCAGCAAAGCGAAATAATGAATATTTGTGCTCAATTAAATAGGAGCGATTTGCTTATTATATGGTTTCAAAACAGACACTATCGTGTATGAATAAAGTGCTAGATCAATTTCTGAATCAGATTCCTGGTTTCCGATGAACCAGTATAAGACCCTTGCGATGCTCGTTATTGGCCTCTGGTATATACTACTGGGTATTGTATTTTTCATAGTTCGTCCTGAGCTGGCATACAGCTATGGCCATTGGTTGCATGGATTTTCAAACAACCTACCTCAGATCACCGCTTCGCTAAGCCTGCCAATACTTGGCCCAGCTTTCAGCTCTACCATACAGACATACAGCACACTGTTTTGGCTTGCTTGGGGCTTGCTTTCTCTGCCACCGTTGTTGTTGTTGTACTTCGTGTGGCGCAGCAACGATAGTCAATGGGTAGTTGCTGGAACGCTTTGGAGTGGTGTCTATCTGCTGTTAACAGCGATTCTGTTAATTTTCGTTGCGTTTGGACTTTGGCTGCCTTTTTCCGTTGCTTAATAACGTGTTATAGGTACTTAAAATGAGGTTGTTTACATAAGGCTGAAGCATTTTATCCTTGTTCAATGACCCTGATAAAAAGAGTCACTTAGCGCTTTGGGATGGTACTAATAGCAGGTTTGGTCAAACACAGAGTTTCACATAGGCGATGTGGGCTGCGACTATGCCACCAAAGGTGAGGTAGATGCTGATGACCAGTGCTAGCGCCAATGAGATGATGGCAAACTGGCGGGTACGAAATGGGAATAGAATCAGGAACAGAAGGAGCGGGAGTGTGGTAATAAGATATAAACCCGGGGTTCCTAATGCTTGGTACCACTGAGTTAATAAAGGCAAGGTTTCATGGTCTGCTGTAAGGCGGATATCCTGGGAGACACCCTCCAATATTGAGACTGCAAGATAGGTCAGCGGTAGGACGAGCGGCGGCCAAAGAAGTGCTAATAGCCAGTATGCGTGGTTATTGTTTTGAACAAGGACTCGTGAATTCATTAAGCTACTTACAGTAGTAAGAGAAATAACTGATAAGCTTTTTTTGCATTTTATTCAGGTATTGTAGAGTCATAGTATCGGTTGTATTTTCTTAGCGAAAAAGTGGCATCTGAAAATATTCTGTCAGTATATTCTTTTTCAGCGTTATAAGCACCTTCACCTGAAAACCAACTCCATTTTTTCGATTGATGCTCTCCTCTTGCTCCTATTGCTGCACCCTCCGGGCTCGATATGGCACCAGCAGAGAGCAAGCCAAAGCCATGATACCATGGGCCAAGTTTATCGCCGGTTTTATCATCTGCTGGCCTAAGATTGTGAAGTTTTTTTGCTAGGCTGCTATAGGGTTTTAGTTTTTTCGCTAAGTCTGGAATTATTTCCCATTTCCCATTTCGTGCACGAGCAAACATACGTTCGATTACAGATCTTCCCTTTTTTGTATTGATCTTAAGAACAGCATGCCCGGTCATTACAGCTAAAGGATAACTTCCATCACTGACATCAAGCGATAGTTTTAAAACATCTTCTGGTAACAAGGAGTGTGGTATTGCTCGCATGATCTTTTTCTGCAACGCCACTTCTGTTGATGCGGTCATGGCTGCATAGGGATTATCATGTCGATGGTCTGGTGGAAGATCGTCTCCGGAAAGCAATTGGATAAACTTTCCTTCTCCAGCCACCATTGATACAAGTGGTGCATTTCTCAGGTACCCCCTGACTACTCCATCCCGTTGATCAGTGATAGTCTCGCCAGGTATTACAGCCTTATTATTAATGCCATTATAGGATTTTGCAGTTTCAATAAGCTTATCTACATGTATCTTAACCCAGCGCTCCCAAGCTCCTCTTGAAATTCTTTTGTCATCCAGGCCTCTAAAATCTCTCACTTCTTGAATATTCTCCTCAAGCCATGTGAGAATTAATCTATTTTGTCTACCTTGAAAGGTATTTACCTCTTTTTCATAGTCAATTTTGGCTTTAGGGTCGTAGTAGGTTTTTTTTAGTTTTTTATATTCTTTATCGAAGTCATCATAACTTAAAGGTTTTTGCTGAAGAATTTTTGTTAACTTTAATTTTTCAGCAACAGATTTGTATTTATTCGAGAAGCATTGCTTATAATTATTTTGATGGACTTTAAGTTCAGACTCTCTGATGTCATATCTCTTATTGAATTCTGTATCGCTGAGAGAGGTGTTAGCGTTAAGTCGTTTCATAGCGCTTTTGGCGTTTCTTATATCGGAATCATACTGCGAACAAGAATGGGTTTTTTTAATCCCAATTTCTAACTTGAACATTTCATGCATCAACGAAACCGTAGAGATCTGTTCGCCAAGTTTTTTTACCTCTTCTGCGGGAGGGGGGCTGCCAGTACGAGAAACGGCGGGTGATGTCGAGGCAATACATATCAGGGTAATAACAGATAGTATAAATAAGTACGAGGTATTTGATTTATTATCTAATGACTCGGACGGAATCTGCCTGCTCATATTCTTTCTCCATGCCTGACAATAAAGAAGGCATTGAAATGTTATTATAATCTATCCGCTATCTAGAAAAGCCGATAAGTTATGATCACTGCACGGGTTTGGCTTAGGGATCAGTCTTAATTCGGAGATGAACCAGGACAATAGGTATGTTTTAACCCTTTCCACTTGTTATTCTTACAGACAACACATGAACTATTTCCCGCTGTTCCGAGTGGTCCTGGAAAGAACCCCCAGTAGGGTTGACCATCTGGATAATATTTACCATTTGTTGGGTTTGGGCAATAATCATTGTACCCGCTATCCCCGTAGTCAGCGTAAGTGTCAGTTGGAGCGGTGCGCCGTCTCTCAGGAACGCTATTTACATCTGTCCCTCCCTGGTCTTCTTCAATACTAAATATCTGATTCAACATCTGCATTTGCTGATCACGGTTGCGCTTTTTCTCGAGGTTCCTTTGCTCACGTAATCTATTTTTTTCTCTTTGCGCTTCACGCTGAGCTGCCCATTTTCTGGTCAATTCGGAACTGTATTGCTCTGCTGAGCTAAGCCCAGGAGTAATTGCTGTACTCATGAAAATGATAACAATGCTAAGTATTAGAAATAGTGGTTTCATGGTAAATCCAAAATTAGTAATGAAAGACAAGTAAGCGTTAGGTGATGGGTTAACTATTTGCAGGCAACAGTAATATAAGTAATATGAATTTTATAGCGAGTGCTTTGATTGTCTTTGCCGGCGAATATCAGTAGTTGTAATTCATCTTCAGGATAGTCCCTATAGTCAGCAGTAAATTCAAAACTATGCCTGCCTCTACCAAGATTCCTGGAATTTCCCTCTATGGCTTTCGCAGTGCCACTTCCTGAGTGTTTTATGACCATGACATAAAAGGGATATTCGCTCTCTAATTTTGTTCGAAAGATAGCATCATTTTCGAAGGTTATACGCTTGCTTATAGCCTTGTGTTTTGTGCCATATTTCGCTTGGTCCGGATATGTAGCACTGCCGGATGCGGGCCATATTTCTCCAATATTACAACTTGAGGCAAAAGTATGGAGTGGTATGAAGAGCAGGAAAAGAAGCGTAATGGCACTTAAAGTAGAGGCGTCAATTGATTTAATTAAATTGGATTGAGACTGGCAGCTATTTTTGTTAAATGGGGTCGTTGTATTGTTAATATCAATCCAGTTAATGTTCGATTTACTATCTGATTGGTTATTTTCTTTATTTACTAAAGATGGTTGCACTATTATCTACTCCAGAATGCAAAACCGACTTATAAATCAGTATTATCATGTAAAGATTGGGATTCTTGTCTTATATGGTAGACAGTGTCGAGTATGTTTGCTTATTAGTGAATTGACATGGGTCAAATGAATAACTATTAGAGGCATTTCATAAACCAATAATGAAATGTTAAAGCACTGCGATGGTGATAGGATTAAACGCAATATTTCAGACGATTGTATGGAGATGCGGGTAATCAAAACAGTGCGTTGCATAATATGCCCGATACTCTCTATGTTGGCTTATTATTTAACTTGCATCCATGCAGGCACCAGAATAGCAACTGGGAGAGTGGCTAATAAGAGTTTATCCAGCTGTCGCGATTTAACCCCAAAGTTAGTTAGGGAACAAGAGTGTTACCCTATCCCAGGAATTAAAGGAGTTGAGAGGTCAGTAGCTACTTTGAGTCTATCGCTTCCGTCCGGAATAATTCTGGGTGCAGCCTGCCGCACTATATTCAACTCAAAAAAAACACCTGATGAGCAAGCCTACATCCATCTACACAGACATGGGTGAGTTCAAGGAAAGCAAGAGGAATTCTGGTGAACCCATACCCTTATGGACGACAGGGTCGCACACAAACTGAGATCTTATTGAGTATACGTGATTTTGTGTAAGCCAATTTGGTGCTGTTCATCAATTACGGCAGTTCTCCAGGTATATGTACGCAGCCCTCCATTAAGATGCGCGCACTACGGCTCATGATGACTTTTTCAACAATCCAGTTGCCATTCTGCTGAAATGCGGCCGCTCCGACTTTTAGTGTACCGGAGGGGTGTCCGAAGGTAACCGATTCCCGCTCTCCGCCACCTGCAGCGAGATTGACCAGAGTGCCTGGGATTGCTGCTGCAGTACCAATGGCAACGGCGGCTGTTCCCATCATTGCGTGATGAAGTTTGCCCATTGAGAGGGCACGCACGTTGAGGTCGATGGCGCTTGCTTTGATCTCTTTACCACTTGAGGCGGCATAGCCGCCAGGTGGTGCGACAAAAGCCACTTTGGGAGTGTGTTGTCGCTTGGCTGCCTCTTCCAATTTTTCAATCAGCCCCATCTTGATTGCTCCATAGGCTCGAATGGTTTCGAAGCGCTCCAGCGCAGCAGGATCACCATTGATAACTTCCTGAAGCTCTGTGCCGCTGTAGCCAATCTCACCTGCATTGAGAAAGATGGTTGGTATGCCGGCATTGATCATGGTGGCTTTGAATGTGCCGATTCCGGGGACTTCCAGATCCTCCACCAGGTTGCCGGTGGGGAACATGGCTTCGGAGGGATCGACCGGACTCATGAATTCTATCTTTACTTCTGCAGCTGGAAAGGTAACACCATCGAGTTCGAAATCACCGGTCTCCTGTACCTGACCATCAGTAATGGGTACATGGGCGACTATGGTTTTTTTAATGTTCTTTTGCCAGATGCGCACAACCGCGATGCCGTTGTCGGGGATACGATCCTTCTCAACCAGTCCACTGGCGATGGCAAAAGAGCCTACCGCTGCAGTGAGATTGCCGCAGTTACCGCTCCAGTCGACGAAGGCTTTATCGATGGCAACCTGGCCGAAGAGGTAGTCCACGTCGTGATCCGGCTTTTCACTTTTTGACAGGATGACTGTTTTACTGGTACTGGAGGTAGCCCCTCCCATGCCGTCGGTCTGTTTGCCATAAGGATCCGGGCTGCCAATGACTCTTAACAGCAGTTTGTCTCGGGCTTCGCCGGGTACCTGGGCTGCCTCAGGCAGCTCTTGCAGATTGAAGAAGACGCCCTTACTGGTGCCGCCTCGCATATAGGTGGCAGGGATTTTAATTTGTGGTGCGTGAGCCATTGCTAAACCTTATGTCGATTGAGTTACTGTTGATCTCTTCGTTTTCATCTTATGTGTGGGAATCTATATCCACCATGAGCCTCCTGCCTGGTTTTCCCTCTCTCCCGCATGGGGAGAGGGGGGGTATGGCGGAGAAAATTGTGGTAAGGACGGATTCGGTTTGATTCATGATTTCATGGTTCCAGAAGCGTAGCAGTTGAAAACCCTGCTGGCGTAGCCAGGTGTCGCGCCGGTGATCTTTAGTGCTTTCATTGTGCTGGCCCCCATCGCATTCGATAATCAAACGGGCACCAAAATGGACGAAATCCACCACGTAAGGCCCAATGGGTTGTTGGCGACGGAATTTCTGACCGGAGAGTCGATGGGCTCGTAGCTGTTTCCATATGAGCCGCTCGGCGTCGGTCATGTTTTTGCGTAGTCCTTTTGCGAAGTTTCGTTGATCCATGTTGTTCTTCCTTGATCTGGTTTTTCCTTTGGTCGGAAGGGAGGTTTTCTCCCCCTCTCCCCCAGCCCCTCTCCCGCAAGGGGAGAGGGGAGTTGATATGGAGAAACGCTGTATATCCCTGCACATTATCCATGAGGTGTCCCTCTCTCCCTTTGTTCGGAAGAGAGGTTTTCTCCCCCTCTCCCCCAGCCCCTCTCCCGCAAGGGGAGAGGGGAGTTTGTATGGAGAAATGGTGTATGTTCCTGCACATTATCCATGAGGTGTCCCTTTTTCTCTTTGTAGGATAAGAGTATTGATGGGAAAGAATGCTGCATCTCCTTGCACACTATGCATGAGGTATCCCCCTCTCCCCTTGCGGGAGAGGGGTTAGGGGAGAGGGGGAGAAAACGGCCACACAGGGTGTGATCAACATCAAACTGTTCCCGACTGCAGAAAGTCCTGAGCAAATCGCTGCAGCACACCACCTGCACCGTAGACCGATACCTCTTCTGCTGTATCGAGGCGGCAGGTGACTGGAATCTCGAGGCGCTCGCCATTGCGCCGCTGCATCACTACAGTCAGGTCGGCCCTTGGGGTCGGTTCACCGATAACATCAAATGTCTCCGTACCGTCAATCGAGTAGGTCAGGCGGTCATCTCCCGCCTTGAACTCCAACGGCAACACGCCCATGCCCACCAGGTTGGTGCGGTGGATACGTTCGAAGCCTTCGGCCAGAATCGCTTCCACGCCAGCCAGACGAACTCCTTTCGCAGCCCAGTCTCTGGAGGAGCCTTGACCGTAGTCGGCGCCGGCTACGATGATCAGCGGCTGTTTGCGGGACATATAGGTTTCGATGGCTTCCCACATGCGCATTGGCTCACCCTCGGGTTCAAGACGGGCCAGTGAACCCTGGATGACCTCGTTTTGATCATCTCTGCACATCTCATTGAGCAGTTTGGGATTGGCAAAAGTGGCCCGTTGCGCTGTCAAGTGGTCTCCGCGATGGGTGGCGTAGGAGTTGAAGTCCTCTTCCGGTAGCCCCATTTTTTCCAGATACTCCCCCGCTGCACTACTGGAAAGGATGGCGTTGGATGGGGATAGGTGGTCGGTGGTGATGTTGTCACCCAGAACTGCCAGTGGACGCATACCACTGAGACTACGCTCTCCTGCCAGTGCCCCTTCCCAGTAAGGAGGGCGGCGTATGTAGGTGCTTTGAGGTCGCCAATCATAGAGGGGGCTCTCGGCCTGCTCCCGCTCACCCAGCTCGAACATGGGTTGGTAGATCTGTATGAACTGCTCCGGTTTTACCGACTGACTGACAATGGTGTCGATCTCTTCATCGCTGGGCCAGATATCGTTAAGGGTGATCGGGTTACCCTGTTTGTCGTGGCCAAGTGCATCCTTCTCTATATCGAAGCGCATGGTACCGGCAATAGCGTAGGCTACAACCAGGGGAGGGGAGGCGAGGAACGCCTGTTTTGCGTAGGGGTGAATCCGACCATCAAAGTTCCGGTTGCCGGAGAGCACCGCTGTTGCGTAGAGATCACGGTCGATGATCTCTTGCTGGATTTTTGGGTCGAGGGCGCCACTCATGCCATTACAGGTGGTGCAGGCATAAGCGACAATACCAAAGCCGAGTTGCTCCAGTTCCGTCAGCAGTCCTGAGGCTTCCAGGTAGAGTTTTGCCACTTTTGAGCCGGGGGCGAAAGAGGATTTGACCCAGGGCTTGCGAACCAGGCCCAGTTCGTTAGCCTTACGCGCCAGCAGTCCTGCCGCGACGACATTGCGGGGGTTGGAGGTGTTGGTACAGCTGGTGATCGCAGCGATGATGACGGCGCCGTCTGGCATCTCTCCAGGTCTCTCCTCCCAGTGGCCGGCAATGCCTCGCTCAGCCAGGGCTGAGGTTGGCAGACGGCGATGGGGGTTGGATGGCCCGGCCATGTTGCGTTCTACTGTGGAGAGATCGAATTCAATTACTCGTTCATACTCCACTTCCTGCAGCGCATCGCTCCAGAGACCTGTTGTCTTGGCATAGTTTTCAACCAGCGCCACCTGTTCTGCCTCACGGCCAGTCAGCTTCAGATAGGAGAGGGTCTGCTGGTCGATGTAGAAGAGGCCTGCAGAAGCACCGAACTCAGGGGTCATGTTGGAGATGGTGGCCCGATCACCAATGGTGAGGCTCTCGGTACCCTCACCAAAGAATTCAAGATAAGCAGAGACTACCCGTTGCTGACGCAGAAACTCGGTTAGCGCCAAAACAATATCTGTTGCAGTAATACCCGGCTGCCGTTGTCCGCTCAGTTTAACACCGACGATCTCAGGCAGGCGCATCATTGAAGCCCTGCCCAGCATGACATTCTCAGCCTCTAATCCGCCAACGCCGATGGCAATCACACCGAGTGCATCAACATGAGGCGTATGGCTGTCAGTGCCAACGCAGGTGTCGGGGAAGGCTACACCGTCCCGTGTCTGGATGACAGGTGACATCTTCTCAAGATTGATCTGATGCATGATGCCGTTACCGGCGGGAATCACATCGACATTGTCGAAAGCGGTTTTACACCATTCGATAAAGTGAAATCGATCCTCGTTACGGCGATCTTCGATGGCGCGGTTTTTTTCGAAAGCCTCCGGGTCGGACCCCGCATGTTCAACTGCCAGTGAGTGGTCGACAATAAGTTGTGTCGGCACCACTGGATTGACCTTGGCTGGATCACCACCCTTGTCGGCAATCGCATCCCGCAGGCCGGCCAGGTCGACCAGTGCTGTCTGGCCGAGGATATCGTGGCAGACTACCCGTGCCGGGTACCAGGGAAAATCCAGATCACGCTTGCGTTGTATGAGTTGCTTCAGGGCATCTGTCAGCAGGTCATGATCACATCGACGCACCAGCTGTTCCGCAAGCACCCTTGAAGTGTAGGGGAGCAGTTCGTATGCGCCGGGTTGGATTGCATTTACTGCCTCGCGGGTATCGAAATAGTCAAGGTCGCTGCCTGGTAGGGGTTTGCGGTAATCGGTGTTCATGATGATGTTTTCTCTTAAACCAAGCGGTAGTTTGGTGGGGTACGGCCCCACCCTACATTATGGATTACGCGGTGGAGGAGCAGAGTCTCACCCTACACTCCGGTCTCACGGTAGGGTGGGGCCATGCCCCACCACGGCGGGTTAGTGGTCAGTCAGAGTCATTCGACTCGAATAGCCTCTAGCTGTGCTATCCGCGCTCTTCAATAGATACGAACTTACGATTCTCCGGGCCGGTATAGTTAGCGGAAGGTCGGATAATCTTGCCGTCTTCGCGTTGCTCGATCACATGCGCACCCCAGCCACTGACACGAGAGATGACAAACAGGGGCGTGAACATATCGGTGGGTACACCCATCTGGTTATAGGAGACTGCAGAGAACCAATCCAGATTGGGGAACATCTTCTTGATCTCCCACATCACGGCTTCCAATCTGTCAGCAACACTGAACATGGTCATGTTGCCTGCCTCTTCAGAGAGACTTTTTGCTACACCCTTGATTACCTCGTTGCGAGGGTCTCCTACGGTGTAGACCGGATGACCGAAACCGATCACGATCTCTTTGCGCCCAACACGCTCGCGAATATCAGCTTCTGCCTCATCAGCAGTGTGGTAACGACTCTGGATGCGGAAGGCCTCCTCGTTGGCGCCGCCGTGCTTTGGGCCGCGCAGAGCGCCGATGGCGCCGGTGATGGCGGAGTACATATCGGAGTTGGTGCCGGCGATGACACGAGCGGCGAAGGTGGAAGCATTGAACTCATGCTCTGCATAGAGCACCAGCGAAGTGTGCATTGCACGAACCCAGCTCTGCTTAGGCTTCTCCCCGTGCAGAAGATGGAGAAAATGGCCACCGATGGAGTCATCATCGGTTTCTACCTCAATGCGTTTACCGTTGAACGCATAGTGATACCAGTAGAGCAGGGCAGACCCAAAGCTGGCCATCAGTTTGTCGATGATCTGGCGTGCCTCAGCGGCTGGATGACTCTCCTTCTCAGGTATGCAGCTACCCATTATCGAGCAGGCAGTACGCATCACATCCATCGGATGTGCAGAAGCGGGAATTGCCTCCAGTGCCTGCTTCAATGCCTGGGGCAGGCCTCGCATCGACTTTAGTTTGGCCTTGTAGGCAGCCAGTTCTGATGGGGTTGGCAGGGTACCGTGAATCAATAGATAGGCGATCTCTTCGAACTCTGCCTTTTCGGCGAAGTCGAGAATGTCGTAACCACGATAGTGCAGGTCATTTCCGGTACGTCCAACAGTACAGATGGCGGTGTTGCCTGCTGCAGTGCCGGAGAGTGCGACAGACTTCTTGGCCTTGGGGAGTATTTGATTGGGCTCGCTCATTAGGCGTTCTCCTCTGATACGAAAAGTTGATCTAACTTCTGTTCGAAATCGTGATAACCGAGATAATCGTAGAGATCAGCCCGACTCTGCATGGTGTCTACAACGTTCTTCTGAGTACCCTCTTTACGAAGGGTCTGATAGACATTAAGCGCAGCGGCGTTAGCCGCCCGAAAAGCACTCAAGGGATAGAGCGCGATACTGACACCTGCTCCAGCAAGCTCCTCAACTGTGAAGAGTGGTGTGGAGCCAAATTCAGTGATGTTAGCCAATACCGGTACCTTTACCGCATCGACAAATTCGCGATATTGAGAGAGTTCGGTCATAGCCTCGGGGAAGATCATATCGGCCCCGGCTTCGACACAGGCGCAGGCCCGGTCGATAGCGGACTGCATGCCCTCAACAGCAAGCGCATCGGTGCGCGCCATGACTACGAAGTCGTCGTCCAGTTTGGCATCCACTGCAGCCTTGATACGGTCGACCATTTCAGTCTGGGAAACAATGGCCTTGTTGGGACGATGCCCACAACGCTTCTGCTGCACCTGATCCTCCAGATGGACTGCGGCAGCACCAAACTTGTTCATGTCTCGGATGGTCCGGGCGATATTGAACGCTCCTCCCCAGCCGGTATCAATGTCGACTAAAACCGGCAACTCAGTGACTTCGGTTATACGACGCAGATCGGTGAGGACATCTTCCAAAGTGGTAATGCCGAGATCAGGAATGCCGCAGGAACCGGCGGCGACACCACCACCTGAGATGTAGAGAGAGCGATACCCTGAGGCCTCAGCGAGGCGGGCGTGGTAGGCATTGATCGCACCCACGCACTGCAGAGGTTTCTCCTGTTCAATGGCGGCCCTGAATTGGGCGCCAGGGTTCTGGTGTTGGGTCATTTCATATCCTCAAATTGATAAAAATGGTTTTGAGCGTTTTTAGTGTTCGCTATGCTCACTGTTCATTCGATCCCCTCACCCCGGCCCTCTCCCTGTGGGAAAGGGGATCTACTTAATAAAATTGGGCGCAAGTGGTCTTATTTGCTATTTCCCCAATCTCAAATGTGGCGATTCAGCCGATTCAAGATTTCCCTCTCCCCAAGGAGAGGGCCAGGGTGAGGGGATAAAAAGCAAATAAAAATTCATACCTTCTCCTGGCACGGTGCGGCAGGCCGCACCCTACATTTGGTATTTGTCCGTAGGGTGCGGCCCTGCCGCACCATTACCCACTCATCACTCATAACTTTTCCAGATGTTGCCGATTTAAGATTTCCCTCTCCCCCAGGGAGAGGGCCAGGGTGAGGGGATAAAAAGCAAATAAAAATTCATACCTTCTCCTGGCACGGTGCGGCCCTGCCGCACCATTACCCACTCATTACTCATAACTGTTCCAGAAAGACTGCCTCCACATTCCTGCGGGAAGAGCGGATATGCTGTCGCATCAACAGCTCAGCCATCTCAGCATCCCGGGCGGTGATGGCATTGATCAGGTAGTGATGCTCCTCATAGGCCTGTTGGGAGCGTTTGCTGCGCATGCCGAACTGATATCGGTACATGCGTAGCAGGTGGTAGAGGTCGTTGCATAACAGGGCGATCAGCTGATTGTTTTTACTGCCTTGAACAATGCGGTAGTGGAAGTCGAGATCCCCCTGTTTCTGGAAGTAGGCCTGGCCACGCTGTTCGGCTATCTGTTCACCATGCTGCTGCAGCAGGGTTTGCAACTCCTCGATCTCCATCTCTGTCATATTTTGTGCTGCCAGGCGGGCTGCCATGCCCTCCAATGCCTCTCGAAGTTGGAATATTTCGATCAGCTGCTCATACGAGAGGGTGACAACCCGTGCGCCCAGGTTAGGCTTGCGCTCGACCAGCTTTCGGGCCTCCAGTCTGGCGATGGCCTCTCTCAGGGAGCCTCGACTGACGCCGTGCTGGCGGGCCAGTTCAGGCTCACTGATCTTGCTGCCCTGGGGTATCTCCCCCTCGACGATAGCTCTCTGCAGGGCATCGAAAAGGCGATCTGTGAGGGTGATATTGATCGTATCAGCACCGTTTGTAGTCGATTGGTTTTGCATATGATTGCTCAAAGTGTCGACATAATTAGCTTATATATCTAAATAATGCCTAATATATAGACTATATTTTTAAATGTGTCGACACATTTTGTTTAAAAAAGTCTGTGGAGTGATAATTGAGCATGAGAATTTTCAGGCTCTCACTCCCAAATAAGGCTATTTGCCATAACCCATCTGCTGAAGAGATGAGGAGATTTCATCGAGGATTGCCGGGTCATCAATGGTCGCTGGCATTTTCCACTCATTCCCATCCGCAATCTTGACCATAGTGCCGCGCAGGATCTTTCCGGATCGGGTTTTTGGAAGACGATTGACGATTGAGATATGTTTGAAGGCTGCTACAGGCCCAATCTGATTGCGTACCAGTTTCACCAGTTCGCTGCACAGCTCATCCACAGGGCGATCCACACCGGTTTTCAAAACCACAAGACCGAGGGGTAGCTGACCCTTTAGCTGGTCGGCAACACCGATTACAGCACACTCCGCCACATCACTATGGCTGGCCAATACCTCCTCCATCTGACCGGTGGAGAGACGATGACCGGCAACATTGATGACATCGTCGGTTCGGCTCATGATCCAGAGATAGCCATCTTCATCTTTATAACCAGCATCGCCAGTCAGATAGTAGCCGGAGTGTGCCCGCAGATAGGCATCCACGAAACGCTGTTCATTGTTCCATAGCGTTGGCAGGCAGGCGGGGGGAAGGGGCTGCTTGATAACAATGTCGCCCATCTCGCCATCAGGCTTCTCTTGACCCTGTTCATCAAGAATTCGCACATCATAGCCAACCATTGCGACGGTCGGCGAGCCAGCTTTTACCGGTAGTGGCTCAATCCCCATGGGATTGGCTGCAATGGCCCAGCCGGTTTCGGTCTGCCACCAGTGATCGATGACAGGTTTTTCCAGCATGGTCTCTGCCCAGTGCAGGGTATCCGGATCACAACGTTCACCTGCAAGATAGAGTGTATCCATACAGCTGAGATCGTACTTGGACATGTAGGCGCCCTGAGGGTCTTCCTTTTTTATGGCGCGAAAAGCGGTGGGCGCAGTAAACAGGACTTTCACCTTGTATTCACTGATCACCCGCCAGAATGCGCCTGGATCGGGGGTTCCGACCGGTTTTCCCTCATAGATTACAGTGGTGCAACCCGCTAGTAGAGGCGCATAGACAATATAGCTGTGGCCAACCACCCATCCGACATCTGAAGCAGCCCAATAGACATCCCCTGGGTCGATGTTGTAGATGTTTTTCATAGACCAGAGCAGCGCAGCGGCATGTCCTCCGTTGTCTCTGACCACCCCTTTGGGTTGGCCCGTGGTACCGGAGGTGTAGAGGATATAGAGTGGATCGGTTGCCGCAACCGGGACGCAATCCGCCGGCTCTGCCTGGGCTAATGCTTGATCCCAATCAGAATCCCGCCCATCTTGCAGTTCTGCGGTCAGTTGAGGTCTCTGCTTGATGATGCAGGCATCCGGTTTATGTTGAGAAAGCTCGATCGCTTCATCCAGTAGAGGCTTGTAGGCCACCACGCGACTGGGTTCGATGCCGCAGGAGGCAGAAAGCACCATTTTTGGTTTCGAGTCGTCGATTCTTGTGGCCAGCTCTTTGGCTGCAAATCCACCAAACACCACTGAGTGTATTGCACCGATCCGGGCGCAGGCGAGCATTGCGATGGCGGCTTCAGGAATCATCGGCATATAGACGATAACCCGGTCACCTTTTTCTACGCCCCGGGCAGTTAGTGCCCCAGCCAGTCTGGCTACACGCTCGCGTAGTTCGTAGTAGGTGAAGGTTTGCTTCTGATTGGTAACAGGGCTGTCGTAGATCAATGCCAGCCGATCGCCATTGCCCGCATCGATATGTCGATCCAGGGCATTGAAGCAGGTATTGAGCTGACCGCCGACAAACCAGCGGGGTGAGGGTTGGGCGCTCTCATCCAGAACCTTGTCCCAAGGCTTATCCCAATGCAGTCCCTGGGCAACATCACCCCAGAAGGCTTGTGGGTCATCCAAGGAGTGTTTATAGATCTCAGCATATTTGGACATGTGACGGGTTCCTCTGGTGTCTGTTTGTCGATTATATGTCGACATAATTTGGTAATAACTGCCTCAAGGTCTCTAATATATAGCCAATGAATTGAAATATGTCGACACTTTGTGCCTAATACCGCTAAATTTATATGGATAAATCTGCTTTTTGAGTGGTAGAAGATCAGAGGTAAGGATCAACAGGGCTGTTGATGGCATGAACAGTTATGGGGATCTGCTGTGAGGCGGGCATAAGCAGGGCGACATGGTAGCGCCTGCCCGAGACACTGATGAGGGGATGCTCTGATCGAATGGATTCGATCAGAGCATCGGTTCAGTCTATACCTTGAAACGGTCGACCAGAGTCTTGAGTTGATCTGCCAACCTGGCCAGTTCATCGCTGGCCAGAGCGGTCTGTTGAGCACCTGATGCAGATTGTTCAGTCACAGAGTTGATACTGAGAATGCTGCGGTTAATCTCCTCGGTAACCGAACTCTGCTCTTCAGCAGCACTGGCTATCTGGGTATTCATTTCAGAGATGCGAGTCACTGCAGTGTTGATTTTCTGCAAAGCCTCTCCAGCTGATGCCGCCTGTTCAACACCGGTTTGAGTCATCTCCTTGCCATTTGACATAACCTTTACTGCATTGTCAGCGCCATGCTGGAGTTTACTGATCATCTCCTCGATCTCTTGAGTCGAGTCCTGGGTGCGTCCGGCCAGGGTTCTAACCTCATCAGCCACAACAGCAAATCCACGACCCTGCTCTCCGGCTCGTGCAGCCTCTATTGCAGCGTTGAGAGCCAGCAGGTTGGTCTGCTCGGCAATGCTTTTGATGACATCCAGGACACTTCCGATATTGCGGCTTTCATGCTCAAGTTCCTGAATTACTGTTGCCGCTTGTTCCACCTCTTTCGCCAGGTCGCCAATGCCTTCGATGACTTGATCGATGACCTCTCTGCCCTCGACAAAGGTGCTGTCTGCCTCTTTTGCTGCAGTTGCTGCATCGACCGCATTATGCGCCACCTCGTGTACGGTGGCACTCATCTGATTGATCGCCGTTGCAACCTGACTGGTTTCGGTCAGCTGCTTGTTGATGCCTTCAGTGGTCTGATTTGTGACTGAGGAGGTCTCTTCTGCCGCCGAGGCCAGTTGCACCACTGAGTCCTTGACCTGGTTCATGGCATCATGGAATTTCTCTGCCATTTGGTTGAATGAGACAGCGATGTGTCCGATCTCGTCTTTGCTGCTGTAGTCTATCCGGGCGTTCAACTCTCCATCCGCGAGCTGTTTCGCGGTCTTCTCAACCACACTGACGCCTCTGGAGATGCCGCTGATGGTGATGTAGGCCAGTGTCATACTGATCAATGCACCCAATACCAGGCTGGTAGTGATCAGGGTTATCATGCTGTGGTAAGACTGATCCGTCTCAGTGAAAGCGAGTTCAGCTTGATGCTCAACCGAGTCCAGTAGTTTTTTGGTTGTCACATTGATTTTATGCAGGGATGGATTGATGACCTTCAATAACACTTCATTGGCTTTATGGTATTCCCCCCCTTCAAGTAACTTAGTGGTGGCTTTCAGTCCTTCACTCTCATAGCGCTTTAGTTCTCTATTGAACTCATCGGCCAGTTGTTTTTCCTCACTTGTCAGGTGAGAAGCGATAAATTCCGCCCAGTGTTCGTCGACCGATTCTACATTTTTATCGACTTTCTGGATGTGCATGGATGGTGGGTGGTTATGCATGGCCGCAAAGGGTGAGCTGGGGTCATGCTGGAGTGACAGCAGAAGTTGTGCGCGACTGTCTTCTAGTTTTTCAAGAATTGTCGACAACAGATGCATATGTTCCATATCGGTGTGGTATAGCTCATCGATTGCATGGTCAGCCTGCTGCATACCCCTGAGTCCCAATAGTCCCACAAATAGCGAAACGAAGAGCAAAATGCCCACAAGAATATAGAGTCGTAGTTTGATGGGTAGGTTATTTAGAATTGACATCGAGATCACCAGAAATTGAGTGTTAAACTGACCTGACATTCGGAAAGCGCTCTCCGAATGGCTAATAGTTAGTCTTTTTCCTCAATATCCCTGAGTAGGAGAGGTTAATTCGAAGTCAGAAATCGCTGTGTATGATGAATATAGCGATGTTTAATTGGATAACTTGAGTCTCTTTTTCATAATAAATATGAATAATTGTTAACTTTAGCGGTGGTGCAGAAATGCAGAGTTGTGAGGGATAATTCAGAGTGAATTACCCAGGTTTACCAAACATACAGGTTATGCATCGAGGGGTGGCTGGATTGTGGGCGTCGAAAGTTGTTAGCAGTTAACGACTGATTCAGGGATCGGTGTACACTAGCCATACCCGATCCCGAATCAATCATTTGCGCCTCATCTGATTAACTGAGAAATCTCTTTGAATTTGGGGTGGGTTGCATCGCCCATCCATTCAAATATGACAGATTCCATATTGGTGATGTTGATACCGCCGCGACGCATGCGCATGATGGCGTTTTCACGGTGGACGGCCTTACGGGATGCGATGCCATCTTCCGCGACGAAGACCTGGTATCCCCACTGTTGTAGACCGGCCGCAGTTTGTAAGATACAGATGTGGGCCTCCAGGCCCACCATCACAATCTGTTTCCGCGCACCGTTTTCAGCCAGCTCCTCTTCGAATCCGGGGGCGGTACAGCAGGAGAAGGTCAGCTTATCTTTAGCCTTGGTGTGTGGGGGAAGGTGCTCGGTGATTTCAGAAAGTGTATTTCCCAATCCCTGCCCATAGTGTTCCGAGAGGATGATGGGAATGTCCAGCATACTGGCGGCTTTGCTCAGCTGGACGATGCTGGGGATCATCAGTGCCAGATCCTGATCAGGCATTGCCTTGGTCAGTCTCTCCTGGGTGTTGACAATCAATAGTTGACTGGTTGCTGCATGTGTCAGTGGTAATGTGCTCTTATTTATGCTCATGATATCCCTCTACTCGTCATAATAATTATATTTCCCACCCTGCTGCTTGGTTCCAATCAAAGGCAGCTAGGGCCTATTTGATTAGTGTTAACAGACCCTAGAGGAGGGGTTAGAACTCAAACTCCACCGGAGCGGGAGCATTCTCTAAAGCTGCTACTTCGGTTTCAAAAATGCTCTCTTCCTGGAATATCTTCTCTTCATGTCTTGTGATTAGGATGCACTGCATCACGGGTGGGACACCGATAACAACAAACATCCGTCCCCCGATAGCCAGCTGTTGACGAAATATTTCAACCTGCTTGCTGGTAGGCAGTGAGCCGGTAACAGCTATCGCGTCAAAGGGGCCTCCCTCCACGGGCTCTGCCAGGGCGTCACCTGTCAGCAGTGTTACATTTTGCAGGCCTTGCGCTTCGAGCTTGCCTGCCGCCGCATCGGTAAACTGCTGATGGATATCTATAGAGACAACCTCTTTGGCAAGGTTTGCCAGACAGGCGGTGAGATAGCCACTACCTGTCCCTATCTCCAGCACTCTGTTGTCAGGCTGTAGATCAAGAGCCTGCATCAGTCGACCTTCGATACGTGGGAACATCATCTTCTGTCCGTGACCGATCGGAACTTCTATATCTGCATAGGCAAGATCGTTGTAGGCCTCAGGTACAAATGCCTCTCTGGGCATGGTTTCCATTAGCGACAAGACGCTTGGGTCGATAACTTCCCATGGGCGGATCTGTTGTTCCACCATGTTGAAACGGGCTTTTTCGAAGAGGTTTGCCATCATTATAAATATCCTGAAATTTCTTATGGTTTAGTCTGGCAGACGCATTAGACTACGTTTTTTGACCCTTGCGGGCAAGATTCCAGAAGGAATAGCTCTCTACCGGGATAGGTAGTGGGTTCGGATTTAAATCCTTGTTTTTTATGGGATTTAGAGTTTTAAATGGTTGATGGTTTTAGTATTTATTTCAAGCTATCCTTCTAATATTTAAGGATAATTTTAAGCTTTAACCTATATTTTACTGGCTCGCTGATAATGGCTTTTCAACCTCTATGTTATGAATAGAGGATCCCCTCTCTGGCCGCACTTTTTCAGCCACGCTATAAAAAAGCCTGATTCAGGTTATACTCTTCCCAATCAAAGGCTAGGGGTGTCCGGTGTTTATATCCTGGACTGAGAAAGACCCTTAATCACCTGATCCGGATCATACCGGCGGAGGGAAGCTGAAACCTACTGAGGTCTACGCACTCTCTGCCTTAGCGAGGTTTCCTAAATGAGTGCCATTCCAGAAGATTTCATCAAAAAGACCGCCAGTCTGTCGGAGGAGGTAACTCGCCCCTTCTACAACTCACGCAAGATTTATGTTGAGGGTTCCCGACCCGATATCAGAGTGCCGATGCGTGAGATCAGCCAGGAAGAGACTTCTGCCAGTTTTGGTGCCGAGGAGAATCCGCCGATTCCGGTCTATGATACTTCAGGTCCATTTACCGACCCTGAGCAGCATATTGATCTGCTGCTTGGTATGCCGGATCTGCGCAGTGGCTGGATCGAAGAGCGCAATGACACTGAGTTGCTGAGCGGGCCAAGTTCTGAATTTGGTCAAGCTCGCCAGAACGATCCACAACTCTCCCATCTGCGATTCGAGCACATTCGAGCGCCTCGCCGTGCGAAAGCGGGCGGTAACGTAACTCAGATGCACTATGCTCGTCAGGGCGTTATCACTCCAGAGATGGAGTTCGTGGCGATACGCGAGAATTGCCGACTCCAGGAACTGCGTAATGATCCCCAATATGCAAAGCTGCTGCGACAGCACGCCGGGGAGAGTTTTGGGGCACAAATTCCAGATCAAGTGACCCCTGAGTTTGTACGTTCTGAATTGGCGGCTGGTCGAGCAATTATCCCTGCGAATATCAACCACCCTGAGCTTGAGCCGATGATCATCGGTCGTAACTTCAGGGTAAAGGTCAATACCAATATCGGTAACAGCGCCATCACCTCATCGATTGGTGAAGAGGTAGAGAAGATGGCCTGGTCGGCACGTTGGGGTGGGGACACTCTGATGGACCTCTCAACCGGTAATAACATCCATGAGACCCGTGAGTGGATACTGCGGAATGCACCAATGCCGATAGGTACTGTGCCCATCTATCAAGCCCTGGAAAAGGTTGATGGCAAGGCTGAAGAGTTAAGTTGGGAGATAATGCGTGACACCCTGATCGAGCAGGCTGAACAGGGGGTCGATTATTTCACCATCCATGCAGGGGTGCTGTTGCGATATGTACCTCTCACAGCCGAGCGGGTGACCGGTATTGTCTCCCGTGGCGGCTCGATCCTGGCCAAGTGGTGCCTGGCCCACCATCAGGAGAACTTCCTCTACACCCACTTTGTGGAGATCTGCGAGATCATGAAGGCCTATGATGTGGCGTTTTCCCTGGGTGATGGTTTACGTCCAGGTTGTCTGGCCGATGCCAATGATGCGGCGCAGTTCAGTGAGCTGGAGACACTGGGTGAGCTTACCAAAGTGGCTTGGGAACATGATGTCCAGGTCATGATCGAAGGGCCGGGCCATGTGCCGATGCAGATGATAAAGGAGAATATGGAGAAGGAGTTGCAGGACTGCTTTGAAGCGCCTTTCTATACCCTTGGTCCTCTGGTGACTGATATCTCTCCCGGCTATGACCACTTCAGTTCCGGTATCGGGGCGGCACAGATTGGCTGGTACGGTACCGCCATGCTCTGCTATGTCACACCGAAAGAGCATCTGGGTCTACCCAACAAGGAGGATGTAAGGGAGGGTATCATTACCTATAAAGTTGCTGCTCATGCTGCTGATTTGGCAAAGGGTTTTCCCGGTGCTCAGTTGCAAGATAATGCCATGTCCAAAGCCCGCTTCGAGTTTCGTTGGGAGGATCAGTTTGCTTTGAGTCTGGATCCTGAGAAGGCGATTGCTTTTCACGACGAAACCTTGCCTCATCAGGCGCATAAGGTGGCGCATTTCTGTTCCATGTGTGGACCCCACTTCTGTTCCATGAAGATTACTCAGGATGTGCGGGAGTATGCCAAGACCCTTGGTGTCACTGATGGAGAAGCACTTGAGCAAGGGATGCAGGAGAAGGCTGTCGAATTCAAAACCCAGGGAGGCAAGCTCTATAAAGAGCTATGAGGCTTGATCGATATATCAGTCAGGTCACTGAACTCAGTCGCTCCGAAGTACGTAGTGCTATCCGGGCTGGACGGGTCTCGGTCGATGGCTCAGCTATAGTACAACCTGCCCATCAGGTGGCTATAAGTGCCTCGGTATTGTTTGATGAGCAGATACTGGCTGCGCCGCTGCCTCGCTACTATATGCTGAACAAGCCGGCTGGCGTGGTGTGCGCCACCCAGGATCCCAGTCATCGAACTGTCCTTGATCTTTTGCCTCAGGTCAGATCTGACAAGCTGCATATTGCTGGGCGTCTTGATATCGATTCCACGGGCCTTGTTTTAATTACTGACGATGGTCAGTGGTCCCATCGTGTCACATCTCCGCTCAAGGCCTGTGGTAAAACCTACCGGGTTGAACTCAAATCTGCACTCAGCGATGCTGATGCGTTGCAGATTGAGCAGGGAGTGACCCTTCATCACGAGAAGAAGCCGACTCGTCCGGCAGTGCTACAGAAGCTGGGTGAGACTCATCTGCGCCTGACCATCACCGAGGGTAAGTACCACCAGGTTAAACGGATGTTTGCGGCAGTCGGCAACCGGGTAGTTGCCTTGCACCGGGAATCGATCGGTGCTTTGACTCTTGACGAACACCTTGATCCTGGAGCACATCGTCCACTGACCCCGGAAGAGGTTGATCTCTTTTAACCAGTCTGAAGACAAAAAAACCGTAGTTGCTTATCTGCTTAATTTCGCCTGGCAGTTAAAGTTATTCCTATGATCGGCCGACGATATTGTCGTAGTGTGCAAATAGCTAGGGCCTGTTAACACTATTCGACTCGGTTCTACTGTGACTAATTACTACATAAAACAGACCTAATGTTATCCAAGGTGGATGAATACCTGAAGCTGGTATCCTCATGGAAGAAGTGATTGGGGGGATGAGAATTAACTCATTAAATCTGGGTTTTTAACCTACTACACTTTTTCTATATCTTGGTGATTTTTTTTGGGTATCTATCGTGCGAGGTAAGGTTTCAGTAGCGACTGGTCATTGGTTGCAGCTCTCTGAAGATTCTATTTTGAATTTGCAGGAGGTAATCGATGCCTGTGATGTTGGTATCTGTTTGGTGGATGCCGGTAATCATGCTCTGATCTGGAACAACTGGTTGAACAGTCACTTTGGATTGTCTGATCGTAAAAGAGAAGCCCAGCCAATAGAAGATCTTTTTCCCTCCCTTGCCGGACCAAGATTTAATGACATGGTGAAGGCAGCAGTAGATCAATCGAAAGCGCATCAAAACAGTTCTCTCGAAAAGCAGTTTCAAACACCCCGTCATTTCTTCAAATTGGATATGTCACGTTTTATCCGGGTCAGCGTTCGTCCACTGGTAATGCATCCAGGATATTGTCTGGTGCAGATCAATGAAGTGAATGCTGAGCAGAAGGAACTGGATCCACTGAATAGCAACAGACTCTCTAAATACAGTACCCGTGCCATTCTCTCCTCCGTGGAAGATGCGGTTATTTTGTTGGCTGCGAATGGCAGGGTTGAATTCGTCAATCTGGCTGCGGAGAGTATGACGGGCTTTCAAAGCAATCAGATCGCAGGGCGCTCTTTGACAGATGTTTACCAGGTTTACGATGAGTCAGCTCACTCCAGCGAAATGCTTGGTCTGAAGCAGATTCTGGCCGATCAGTGCCGTCAATTGGTATTGACCCATCGTGAAGGGTTGAGTATCCCCATTCAACAGACGATTACCCGCCTGAAGGCTGATGATGGCACTCTGGATGGTATCGTTGTGGTGTTCAAGGATACCAGTCAGTCGCGGAAACTGGCGGCCCAGTTGAGCTGGCAGGCAAGTCATGATCCGGTAACCCGGCTCTATAATCGCGCCGAATTTGATCGGCGACTATCACACCTTCTTGAAGAGACTGTGTTTGATGAGGAGAGACACTGTCTGCTCTACCTGGATATTGATCGCTTTATTGTGGTTAACGACAATTGTGGCTATGCAGCTGGTGATGAGCTTCTGCGTCAACTGGCAGCACTGATAAAGCGCTCTATACGTAACAGTGATCTACTTGCCCGTTTGGGCGGAGATGAGTTTGCAATCCTGCTTAGCCAATGTACCGTTGAAGCAGCTGAAACCATTGCTGAGAAAATACGCAGGGCTGTGCATGGTTTCCGTTTCGCGTGGGCTGGCAAGACCTATGCCCAGAGCATAAGTATCGGCATGATTCCCATTGATAATCACAGTCAGAGTGTTGAACAGATACTCGGATTTGCAGATATTGCCTGTCAGACTGCGAAAGAGGAGGGGCGTAACAAAATCCATATCTATGATTCGGTGGACAGCCCTGCTGCCAAACGCCATGGCGAGGCGCAGTGGGTAACCCGCATCAGAACTGCCTTGGAGGATGACCACTTCACCCTCTATGTTCAGCCGATTTCTTCGGTTACCTCAGGCGATGAGAAACGGGAGCATGTGGAGGTACTGATCCGACTGCTGGATGAAGAGTCGGGAATAGTCCCACCTGGCGCCTTTATACCCGCTGCTGAGCGCTTTGGTTTGATGCCTGCAATAGATCGCTGGGTAATCGATCAGGTCACCCGCTTTATCATTTGCAATCGTGCAGTTTGTCTGGCATCAGGGCGACGTTTCTTCGTTAATCTCTCGGGCCTCTCTGTGTGTGATGATGAGTTTTTAAAGTGGATACTAGAGACAATACAAGAGCACGATATCCCGGCAGGCATGCTCTGCTTTGAGGTTACTGAAACTGCAGCTATCTCCAATTTGACCTCTGCCGAACATTTTATGCGGACCCTGCAACGTTATGGTTGCGAATTCGCCCTGGATGACTTTGGCAGTGGTCTCTCCTCTTTCGGTTATCTGAAGCATCTGCCGGTGGAGTATCTGAAGATAGATGGCGCCTTTGTCAAAGAGATGCTCGACAATCAGATAGACGACTCCATGGTGGATGCTATTAATCGAATTGGTCATATCATGGGGCTGGAGACCATCGCAGAGTTTGTCGAGAACTCTGAAATCCATGAACGCCTCAGAGAGATTGGCGTGGATTTTGTTCAGGGTTACGGCATCTGCAGGCCCTTTCCAATAGATCAACTGCTGAGTAGCCGTTAGTTTTTTTATCGAAGAAGTTATGATGAATCGTAGGGTGCGGCCCTGCCGCACCATGTACAGCTGAAACCAAACCACCTAACGAGTCGGTGTAGCAATCCGGGAAGATTGGTGCAGTGTTCTCCCGGATTCCGCTTCACTTCATCCAGGCTACGGGTTGCTGTATTCAACGAGTACAGTGAATCGCCGGGGGACAAAACTGAATCGTGATGACTCCCGAAACAAATTCACCTGTAGGGTGCGGCCCTGCCGCACCATGTCCAACTGAAACCAAAAACACCTAACGAGTCGGTGTAAAAACGCTGCTGGTAATTGACAAACAATCTGGGTTTTTTTAGTGAATGCTCACCCTGATGGTGCGGCAGGGCCGCACCCTACGATTCATCATGGCTTTGAGTGGAACATCAACAAAATCGCCAAGATCGAAAAGCAAGGTAGCCTGGATGGAGTGAAGCGGAATCCGGGAAGATTGGTGCAGTGTTCTCCCGGATTCCGTTGCACTTCATCCAGGCTACGGGCTGCTGTATTCAACGAGGAGAGTGATTCGCCGGGGGGGCGAAACTGAATCGTGATGGCTCCCGAAATAAATTGATCTGTAGGGTGCGGCCCTGCCGCACCATCAGGGAGAGAATTCTCCAAAATTGCAGAAGCACATAGCAATCACAGCTCAGCCTTGAGCCTGCTTCTCGCCATGGTGTCGGCAACCTTCACTGCATAGATCAAACTTCCAAGATCAGCCTGGTCTGTTCCCGCCAGGGGTAGTGCCGTGCCATGATCTACTGATGTGCGGATGATCGGCAGTCCCAAAGTGATGTTGACCGCATGGCCGAAACCGATATGTTTCAGAACAGGTAGGCCCTGGTCGTGGAACATCGCCAGCACAGCATCGGCCTGCTGAAGGTGGATCGGTGTGAACAGCGTATCGGCAGGTAGAGGCCCGATCAGTTGCATGCCCTGACTGTTGAGTTCTGCCAATACAGGTTCGATCACCTCGATCTCCTCCCGTCCAAGATGGCCCTGTTCCCCTGCGTGAGGATTGAGTCCGCATACCAGGATTCGAGGTTGTTTGATGCCAAAGCACTGCTGTAGGTCGTTATGCAGAATGGTGGCGACTCTGCGCAGACGCTCTTTGGTGATTGCTTGACTGACATCCTTGAGTGGTAGGTGAGTGGTTGCCAGTGCAACTCGTAGCTCCGGTGTCGCAAGCATCATTACCGGGTGGGCATTGTCACACAAGCCGGAAAGATACTCAGTATGACCGGTAAAAGAGAGACCGGCATCGTTGATCACCCCTTTATGCACCGGGCCGGTAACCATGCCATTGAAATCCCCATTGAGGCAACCTTCGGTAGCGCGCTTCAGGGTTTCAATGACATAGGCTGCATTGTCCGGATTGAGCTTGCCACAGCGCACCTCATTTTGTAGTGACGCCGGCAGATAACGCAGTTGTCCTGGGGGTAGTGGCGAGGGCGGCTGATCTGCTTCAAACGGATGCAGTTTCAGTTCCATTCCCAGGCGTTCCGCCCTCAGCTGCAACAAGTGAGGGTCAGCAATAGCGATAATTTCTGTTTCCGGATAGGGCCGCTGGGCCAGCATGACGCAAATATCCGGTCCAATACCGGCGGGTTCGCCGGGAGTAAGTGCAAGACGTGTTATCAAGGGGTATTCAACTCTTCCAATAGTACTTCAACATAAGCCTCGTCACGCAGGCGACGCAGCCATAGCTCAATAGCCTCTTCCGATTTCTGCTTCTGGATTTCCTGCCGCGCTTTGTTCTTAATAACCTCTTCAGTACTGTCGTGCTGGCGTCGTTCCAGAGGCTGTACGATGTGCCAGCCAAACTGAGATTTAAAGGGCTCACTGATCTGATTCAGCTCCAGGGCATTCATCTGTTCCTCAAATTGAGCAACCAGGTCACCAGGATTTGTCCATCCCAGGTCACCCCCTTTTATAGCCGAAGCCTTATCATCTGAGTGTGACCTGGCCAGGGTTTCGAATAAATCTCCATTGATGATTCGGTCTCTAAGGGTTTCAAGACGCTGACGGGCTTCGTCATCAGAGACGATTTCATTGGTGTTGATCAGAATATGCCGGGCATGAGTCTGATTAATGATCATTTTCTGGCCGCCTTTCACCTCAGCCAGTTTTACAATATGAAAACCTGATGCATTCCGAATCGGTTCGCTGATACTGCCGCTATCCATTTCGTCGACTACGCTGGTGAAGAGGCTGGGTATGCGGGAGGTCTCCACCCATCCGAGGTCACCCCCTTCCAGGGCCTGTCGGCCATCAGAGTATCGTATCGCCAATTCGTTGAAATCAGCACCTTGTGTAAGTTGTTCGTGGATCTCGGATGCCTGCTTCTTGGCTTGTTGGACATCCTGCGGGGAAGCGCCTTCCGGTGTAGCAATAAGGATGTGAAAAAGTCGAACCGCGGTTCGCTGACGGCTGGAACCCATCTCCCGGGCAAGAAAGTTCTTAATATCCTGCTCAGTAATATTGATGCGATTGATCACCTCTTTCTGTTTCAGGCGGTTGATCAGGATGTCTTCCCGCAGCTGCTCTCTGAACAGGGGGAATCTGATGCCATCCGCTTCCAGGGTCTCACGAAGCTGCAGCAGTGTGATTTTGTTGGTTTCAGCGATATTGGAAATGGCCTTGGTCACCGTAGCATCATCCACTCTCAGGCCCAGTCGATCAGCGGCCTGCAGCTGCAGGCGCTTGGCAATCATACGCTCCAGAATCTGCTCCTGAAGAATCTGCATGGGGGGCAGGTTGGTGGGCTTTTGTGTCATTTGCGCCAACATTTCCCGGGTCTTATTGTCGAGTTCGCTCTTCGCGATGACGTCATCATTGACTATCGCCACAATGTAATCCAACTCTTTTACAGCCGAGAGTGAAGCGCTACTGGTGATCAGCAGGCTTAACAGTATAAACAGGGAGACAAGTGGGTATCGTTTAGTCATTAATATCGCTCAGGCTGGAAACCGTAAATAGACTGTTGCAGCTCCTGATCAGCCGATTGGCCAAGTGCACCGAGGCCTCGCAACTCAAGTTGCAACATAAAACGCGTCTCCTCTTCTTCATCTTTATCCTCATTTGCCACATAACGCTGATAGAAGGTTCTGAGTTTCCAGCAGCAGCGGCCACCATACTCGAAACCCACTATTCTATTCATATTCCTTTCATAAAGGTATGAGTGCTTCCATTTTCCGAACAAACTGAGTTTATGGCCAAATGGCCAATAGGCAGAAATATCCAGATCCTCGATAGAATTTCGTTTGAAATTGTAATCAATATTGAACAGCTCTTGCTCATCGGAGTGGTAGCGCAGGGTGAATCGGCCCTTATCGATATTCTCCTCTTCCAGATGAGGATTTCTACGAACACTCAGGGTGGTTTGCCAGGCTCTACCAAAGTGGGCTGCCAATTCAGCCACAACAGCGGATGATGGGTCATCCTCAACCGACCCAGTGAGTTGTACCTCTCTCTCCTCGGAGTAGTAGATCTGACCAATACTGGCACGTAATCGTTCCTGACCATTATCTGCTTGAAACCAGCGGGTAGTCACTCCGAAGGCGATTTGATTGGCATCGCCGAAGCGATCACTTCCGGTAAAACGATTTTCTTTAAACAGATTGGTGAATTTAAGATCCAGGTCGGCGGTATCGAAATCGGGTATAGCTGATTGATCCTCATAAGGGGCATACAGATAGTAGAGTCGGGGTTCCAGTGTCTGGTAGGCTGAATCGCCAAACCAGGAGGTCTCCCGCTCAAAAACCAGTCCGCTGTCGAGGCTGAAGGCGGGTACGAAGTAGTCTGGTTTGGCCTCTTCTGTTGCAGAGTCCCTTTCGAGATCGTAACTGGCGTAATTCAGGCTCACGCTGGGGATCAGGTGTCCCCAGCTGCGCCTTAGCGGCAAGCTGATGTTTGGACGTAGAATCAAGCGTTGACCATTGGTCAGGCTGTCGTGTTTGAAATGGGTATACTCCCCTGTGAAACCGAGTTGAAGTCCAAACGGATTGGAGAAGTTGGAATAACTGGTATGAAACTGAGGCAGGCGGCGATAGGGACGGTTGCTTTCACTCAATGTCTCATCAATGGTCTGGAAGCTCTGTACCCGGCTCAGGAAACGCCAGTCATTGAAGCGATAGCGAATCTCTCCGACCCGTTCTAAATTTCGGGTACTGGTGATGGCCAGTCCTGTACCGAAATCGTCGAGATAGTCACTGTCACTTACCGCATTGGTTTCAATGCGGGTGGTCAAACCACGCATCGGACGACTGGCATGATAAAAGCGCAGTGCCCGCCGCTCCTGGCCATGTTCCGAGCTCTCCAGCTGATCATTGGGTAGAAGCTCGCCACTGATTTCAGTTCGCTGTCTGTCACCCAGATAGCGCAATTCAGCACCCATCATAAGACCCCGCTTACTCATCCAGCGTGGCGTCAGGGTGGCATCATAGTTGGGTGCGAGATTGAAATAGTAGGGGGTCGAGAGTTCACTCCCCAGACGATTGGATGAGCCGACGGAGGGGACAAGAAACCCCGTTTTTCTTCTATCATCCACTGGAAAGGTGAAGTAGGGCAGGTAGAGAATCGGTATCCCCCCCAAACGCAATCGTGCATGTTTGGCGCTTCCCCAGCCCTCGGCCATATCTATCTCCAGCTCTGAAGCGGCCAGACTCCAATCATCTCTTCCTGGAGGGCAGGTGGTGTAGGTTACACTCTGATATCTCGACTGCTGCTTGCTGAGAAGATCTATTTTTTCAGCATATCCACGGGCGTTGGCTGTTGTGAGCCTAAATTCCGTATCACTCAACCAGCCACGGTCATTGTCCAGCTCGAGATATCCCTGGTTGGCGCTCATCAACAATCCAGGTTGCTGCAGGTAGAGGTTGCCGAATAGCTCAGCAGCACGACGGCTCTCCCAATAGGTTAAACGATCCGCCTCTGCATAACCGTCGAGACGCCAGAGTTTAACGGCGCCATTTAATTCGCTTTGCCCCCTGTTTTGATCATGAACCATCCAGTCTGCATGAATCTGAATTGGCTCCATAGGCAGGGGTCTTGGGGGAGTGTCAGGGTCATTCAGTTGGTTTTCCGGATCGCAATAGTCCCAGTTGACCCCTTGCTCCAGCCTGGTCGATTCCGCGGCAACCGACAGTGCAGACCAAAGCAGTAGCAGTTGCAATAGATGAGGTTTAAACATTAAGTGGCTTGGGCCTGTGAACACGAATCCAATAGACTCTGCCGGGAGAGAAGCTCCTCTCCAGTCGGGCAGAATCAGCAAATGATAACCTAGTGTGGTGTAACGTATAAACTGTACCAATCAGAGGCCCGTCAATGCCTCAAGACCAGGCGCAGCGCGCAGGCAATGGCAGCGTCCTTGTCAAGCGCAGCAACGCAGGATTGAGGCATTGACGGACCTCCCTTCGGGCGAGACGCTAAGCCGTCATCTGCGTCGTTGCGTGGCTTGGAAAGGGCGCGCCATTCCCGGCGCCACGCGCCTAGCAGCTAACGGCTTAGCGTCTCGCTGATTGGTACAGTTTATACGTTACACCACACGAGCTGGAGAGAAAAACAGCCCCAGGTAGTAATTTTCTTCGTTGATTCGCTGGGGAACCTTTGTTTATGTGGTGTTTCATACAGAGTGACAATATTGGCGCAGGCCTAATTTTGCACTAGTTCAAAGCCTGGCTATTGATAAATCATCACGCAGAGCGGGATAAATTCGCATAGAATCCACCCACTAAGTTACATGAGGATAACGCTTGACCACTGTTACACGCCGTTTTTTGATGACACTGACCATTCTGATCGTCACTGTCATGGTTGTGGCGCTACTGATTGCCACGCGACCTGAAGCAAATGTGGAGATCAATGAACCTGCAATTACGCGGGTCGAGGTGACCCAGGTCGAACAACGAGACATCCTCCCCGAAGTGACCTATACAGGCGTGCTGCGCCCCCGCCTGACCGCCTCTTTGAGATTCGAAGTCTCTGGAGAACTGCAGGTTCGTCATGTCGAACCAGGTTTTCAAGTGGAAACGGGGGGGCTGTTACTGCAATTGAAAGATGCCGACTATAGGGATGCGCTGATTGAGGCGGAGTCGCAATTGAGTGAGACCCAGGCTACGTTGAAGCGTGACCGTACCCTGCTTGAACTTGCAAGAGAGAATCGCGGTTTGGCTGAGCGGGAATATGAACGACTCGAAAAACTGGGTAAGGGCTCTCTGGCCTCGGTTTCAACCCGCGAAAGTTCTCGTCAGCAGCTGATCAATCTTCAGAGTGAAGAGGCTCGCCTCTCTTTCAGTCTGGAGAGCAGTTTGGCGCGTATGGAGCGGCAAAAGGCAGCCATCAGCCGTGCACAGCGGAATCTTGACCGTACCTCTCTACGGGCGCCATTCTCAGGTCGGGTCAATCGGGTGATGGTGGAGGCAGGAGACTATATATCCGCCAACACGCTGGTAGTGGAGTTGATCGATACCAGCACCCTCGAGCTGCAGGTGGCTGTCAGCAGCGATGTGGTGTCTGCGCTCACCCTTGGCCAGAAGCTGGAAGTCGATGTCGATGGTCAGACGGTTGAGGGTGAACTGGTTGCTTTGCAATACGATCCAGATACCCAGACACACACCTACCCGTTGCGTATACAGATCCAGGAGGAGGGGTTGATTCCTGGGCAGTTGGGTCAGGTCAGGCTACCGCTACGCCCACGAAAGAGTGCGATGATCGTTCCGGCATCCGCGCTATTGCGTGAGGAAGGTAAATATTATCTCTTTCTGGTGCAGAATAAGCGTTTGGTACGGCAATCGGTCACGCCTGGAATACGCCATGGAAATTTACAGATTGTATTGAGTGGTGTGGAGCCGGAAGCACTACTGGTGGCGCGAGATGTTGATGTGTTGAGCCATGACATCGAAGTTCAGATTGAAGATCAAAGGCTCTCCAGTGATTGATTTTTCGATCCGTAATCCACTATTGGTAAACCTGTTTCTGGTCATCATTCTGATGTCTGGCTTGATCTCCTGGTATGCCATGCCACAAGAGATGTTTCCTGTGGTGGAGCAGGATAAAGTCAGTATAAAAACCTTTTTTGAAGGTGCTTCTCCAGAGGAGGTTGAACGTCAGATTACACTACCCATAGAACAGGAGCTGGATGGCCTGGCAGATATCGATGTGATCAGCTCTACCAGTAACGAGGGCGGCTCGAATATTCTCATCGATTTGAAGAGTGGATCTGATGTAGATAATTTCATGCGTAAAGTCCGTACTGCACTCGATCAGGTTGATGACCTGCCCGAAGAGGCGGAAGAGCCGGAACTGGCCAGACTCGAGACCCGCTTCCCGGTGATCTCAGTGAGTTTGTATGGAGAGATCTCCCGCAGTGAACTCTATCTCATTGCTGAAGAGATCAAAGAGGAGCTGATACAGATTCCTGGCGCCGCCTCGGTCGGGGTTGCTGGCGACAGAGATTGGGAGATCTGGGTGGTTGTCGATCCTCAGGTGCTGGCTGCCAGAAGTGTCTCCCTTAACCAGGTCTCGCAGGCTCTGCGTAACAATCTGAGAGATCTGCCTGGCGGTACTTTAAATGCAACGGGTGGCGATATTCGACTGCGGGGTATGGGCGTGGCCCCTGATCCGCAACAGATGTCCACTATCGTATTGCGTAATAACGAAATGGGTGGGCAGTTACGACTCGGAGATATAGCCAAAGTCCAGCTTAGACATGAAGAGGCATTGACCCTGGGCCGCTTTAACGGCAAGTCTTCGGTTAATCTGACCATCAGTAAAACCAGCCAGGCCAGCACTATCGAAGTGGCGAAGTTGGTGCGGAAGTATGTTCAGGATCGTCAGCAAACCCTTCCTGTCGGGGTTAAGTTAGGTTTGTTCAGTGATCTTTCTGTGTATGTCAAAAATCGTCTTGAGACGGTTAAGTCATCCGGGATAGTCGGCCTGGCCCTGGTTCTGCTGGCACTCTATCTGATGCTTAACTTTCGTGTGGCATTCATCACTGCTCTGGGAATCCCGGTCTCATTTCTGGTGGCAGTGATTGCGCTCTATATGCTCGGCTATAGCATTAATATGGTCTCACTGTTTGCGTTTCTTATCGCCCTTGGACTGATTGTCGATGATGCGATCATTGTCAGTGAAAATGTCTATCGTCATTTAGAGTTGGGAGAGTCTCCGGCAAATGCGGCTACCTTGGGTACGAGGGAGGTCTACTGGCCTGTGGTTGCCTCGACTTCAACCACCATTGCGGCATTCATGCCGATGTTTGCCATTGGTGGCACCATGGGCGCGTTTATATCGGTAATCCCGGTTGTGGTGAGCGCATCACTGTTAGGATCACTGTTGGAGGCATTTGGTGTACTACCCTCTCATGCCAAAGAGATGCTGCGCAAAGCAAGAACTCGAAAGGCTGGAAGAATTGACTGGTCTGCATTAAATCGCCGCTATACCAAACTACTACGCACCTGTTTGGATTATCGATATCCAGTGGCGATGTTGAGCATTGGTGTATTGGTTATTGTGGTTACCTTTGCGGCCACACGAATTCCTTTTCTTCTATTCGGTCATGTAGATGTTGGGCAGTTCTTCGTCAACATAGAGGCGCCCAGTACTTACAGTATCGATGACTCCTCCCGACTGGCAGAAAAACTTGAGAAGACCCTCATGCAGACTTTGGGCGATGACGAGTTGGATACTCTGCTGACCAATGTGGGGGTAACGTTTATCGACTTTCATCGGGTGAAGATGGGCAGTCGCTATATTCAGTTGATCGTCGATCTGAAAAAACAGAAACCCCAGGGCTTTATCGAACAGTGGATATCGCCAGTAGTCAGCTTGAAGTTTAGCTGGGAAGGTAGTCGTGAACGCAGCTCCGCAGAGGTTATTGATGAGGTGCGTAGTGCCCTGCAGCAGATACCGGGTATTCAGCGAATGTCTATTCTGCGTGCCCAGGGAGGGCCGGCTGGTGCTGATGTTGAAGTGGGTATTTTAGGCGAGTCAGTCGATGAAATCAGTCGCTCTGCTGAATTGATACGCGGTTTCATACAACGACTGCCGGGTGTGTCGGATGCGCGTCAGGATATGGATCCGGGAAAACTTGAGTATCGTTATGAACTGAATGAGCGTGGGCGACGGTTAGGACTCTCTCAAACGCAATTGGCCGATGCGGTGCGTACCGGCTTTCTGGGGCTCAAACTCTCTTATGTCAGTTGGCAGGACAAGCGAATTCCAGTTCGGCTGATTTACAATGATGAGATTCGTCACGATGCCGGTGCTTTGACCCGTTTACCCATTACATTGGATGATGACCGTACCGTCTATCTGGGAGATGTGGCGGATATTCAGGAGGCCAGGGGGTACAACGCAATCAGTCGGCGAAATCTAAATCGTTTGGCCACGGTAACCGCCGAAGTGGATGCAAAGATCACCACTCCAAATCAGGTTCTTGAGCAGATTAAAACCGAGTTTTCAAAATTGCCGGACGGGCAGCGGATGATTTTTCTTGGAGAAAAGAAAAAGGCTCAAGAGTCAATGGCTGGTATGAAACGGGCTGCGATAATTGCTCTGGCAGTTATCTTTTTTATTCTTGCTGCACTATTTAAGTCACTGCTTGATCCATTGGTGGTTATGTTTGCCATACCATTTGGCGCTATTGGTGTAATACTTGGTCATTGGATATTTGGTTACCATTTACAATTTCTCTCATTGGTAGGGTTTCTGGCATTGACCGGTATTGTGGTCAATGACTCTTTGATACTTATTGATTTTGCAAAGCGTCTAAGGCGTGAAGGTTGGGAACGAAAAGCGGCCCTTGTAGAAGCCGGTCGAGTACGTATTCGTCCCATTCTCTTGACCACGGCAACCACATTCCTTGGTATATCTCCATTAATATTCTTTGCTACAGGACAGACCGCATTTCTCTCACCTATGGCTGTAAGCCTGGGATTTGGTTTGGTGTTTGCAACAGTGCTGATTCTGCTGGCGCTGCCATGTTTCTATCTGATCGCAGATGATATGCGCAGTCGAGTATTAAAACAGCAGGAGAACCCTCCAGTGGACGACTATATCTCAGAAAGCCCCTAGTGGTTGTGTCGCAGCTTTATGGATTGCCAGGTTTAGAAGTAGAAGAGTGAGACACTACCCCACCCTTGTGTGAATCTTTTTGGTGCTATTATTTCGCCCTCCCTGACCGGCTGTTCCTCAGTATCACGCCCTGTGATAACGGAATCTCAAGAGGCACATTCGTCAGGGTTGGCGTAGGGTGGGGCCATGCCCCACCACATCAGTTTAAAAAATAGTATGAAGTTATTGGTGTTTTTCAATCGAGATCTACAGTAGCAGTGAATAACTAACCGCATGTTGCAGGGATAGCTCTCCACCCAACACGTGTTACAAGGATTTACTCATTTGAAGATGATCAGGTGACGCAGCTAAAGCTATTGTGTACATTCCTACGGGTTTGAATATCGGTTAACGGCAACTGGAGCTTACATGCCACAACGTATCGAGCAGCTGAAAGATTGGTTGAACACTCTGCCTGGAATGGATAATTACACATTTGAGCCGGCATCGGGTGATGCCAGTTTTCGGCGCTATTTTCGTATCGGCGTAGCAGATAAAAGCTATATCGTAATGGATGCACCGCCAGAAAAAGAGGATACAAAGCCATTTATTCAAGTGGCAGAAGCTTTTGAAAGTATTGGTTTGAATGTCCCTCATATCCACGCCAAGAATCTCGAACAGGGTTTTTTACTACTTGAGGATTTAGGTGAAACCCTCTATCTGGATAGCCTGTCGAAGCAGACAGTAGATCGTTTGTATGGCGATGCATTGGGTGCACTTGTCACACTACAGGCCTGTGGCCCAGTTAGCGGTTTGCCTCTATATGATCGAGAATTGTTAATCAGCGAGATGAGCCTGTTCAGTGATTGGTTGATAGAGCGGCATCTGAATTTGACCCTGAGTAGTGACGAGCGTCTTTTTTTGGAAAAGACCTTCAACGAACTTGCAGATAATGCACTGCAACAACCTCAGGTTTGTGTCCATCGGGATTACCATTCACGAAACCTGATGGTGACTAAATCACATAATCCCGGAGTAATCGATTTTCAGGATGCAGTTGTTGGGCCGGTGACCTACGATCTGGTCTCTCTTTTACGTGACTGCTATATCGACTGGTCAAAGGAACAAGTCGAGGATTGGGTAAAGGGCTATTTTGAATTGGCTTGCCAATCGGGTGTTTTAAGCCAAGAGCATGAAGATCAGTTTTTAATCTGGTTTGACCTTATGGGGATTCAACGTCATCTGAAAGCAAGCGGTATCTTTGCCAGACTTAATCAGCGTGACGGAAAGCCGGGCTACCTGCAGGATATACCGAGAACATTGAACTATATCGTTGATGTTGCCAGTCGACACAGATCGATGGCTGATCTTGGTGGTTTCTTGAGTGGACGGGTTCTTCCTGCGTTAAGCAATAGACTCTAAGCAAAGTGCTTTACTGACGCTGTTTGTCAGAGGTCTGTAAGATAAACGCAGCAGCGTATCATTCTCCCTACTGAATAGTGTTTACCAACCACAGATACCCTATTTTAATCAGGTAATTCATGCTGTTAGTTCAGAGTTTGAATTCTTAATATGACGTATCTATCTGTATTCACGAACTATTCTTAGAAAAAAACAGTTTGCTGTTGCGATGTTTATTTGACAACAAATAGCGCAACATAAACCAAGTATTTTGCTTGGTCTTACTCTGAACTTAAGTAATAAATTAAGCTAAAATAGTACGTTAACTTATTGATTACATATTTATTTAGTTTTTATAAATTCTATGTGTATCAAATAAACAACAAATTAGTTTTATGTGTCTTTTATGCAAAAAAGGGCTTGCAATTTAAGTTTTCGTTGTCTAATATTCGCATCGTAGTCAAATTTTCTACCCATCAATTCTTCGGAGTTAACTCAAATGAAAAAAGTACTCTCTTTGGCAATCGCCGCTGCCCTGGTGGCTCCTGTTGCAGCTATGGCTGATGCCACTATCTACGGTAAAGTCCGTCAGTCTCTCGATATCGTTGATTTCTCTGATGCGGGCGGCGATGATGAAATCCAGATCAACAACCGTACTTCACGTCTTGGCGTTAAAGGTTCAGAAGACCTGGGTAACGGCCTGACCGGTGTTTATAAAATTGAGTATGGTGTAAACATCTCTACTAACGTTGGCGGTAATGAGTTTGCTGGCAACGGTGGCCTGGGCGCTCGTAACGCTTTCGTAGGTCTGGCAGGTGGTTTCGGTACTGTTGTACTGGGTCGTCATGACACTCCTCTGAAAATCTCCACCGGTTCTCTGGATTACTTCGGTGACACCGCTGTTGATAACAACCTGGGCTACACCGAAGATCTGCTTGATCTGCGCGCTGACGGTACCCTGGCTTACATCTCACCTGCAATGGGCGGCCTGACTGCTGCCATCGCTCTGGTTCCTGGTGAGAACACAACTGAAGTTGAAGGCGAAGAGGCTGATGGCCTGACCGACGCTTACTCTGTAGCTCTGATGTACTCTAACTTCGGCGTTTTCGCTTCTATCGCTTATGAAGTAGCTACTCCTGAGACCACAGTTCATCCTGTAGTTGGTGGCGACGCTGATGATCACGAAAATATGCGTTTAGGTCTTGGTTACGACGGCGGCATGTTCAAAGTTGGTCTGATCTATGACACCATCGAGAACCCAGTAGACGATTCTACCAGTATCATGCTCAACGGTTCTGTGAAAGCAGGTCCTGGTGCTGTTAAGGCTAAATACTTCAAGGTTGATTCTGATGATTCTACCGGTAGCCTGTTCCGTACCGACAGCCACGATGGTTTCGGCTTCGGTTACGACTACAACCTCAGCAAGCGTACCCAGGTTGCTGCTTACTACGTAACCTCTGAAATGGATGACAGCGGCGACAAATCTAGCGTTGTCAGCTTCCAGGTCAACCACAACTTCTAATCATTATTAGAATTTAGGTTGTCTCAAAAAGGCGGGGCTCTCTGAGTCCCGCTTTTTTTTGTCTTTTTTTTATACTTCTTACCCTAGACAGATTCTTCTGAGGTTCTTGAGTAAAAAAAGTGTGTGAATCGGAGTGAGATTGATGCGAGATTCAGTCTCAGTGAGAAAGCTTACGAATAACACCCCAATAGATCTAATGACATCGTCGATTCGGTTCGTAACTATTTGGTGCCCAGATGGTTATACAGAGATCGAACGAGTATCAGTAGGGTATGAGGCGTAGGCAGGTCAGAGGGGCAAAGCATCTTACCCATAATGGTAAGATACCCAGCCCCTAAATAGAGAGGGGGAAACGGTGGGTATGCAGCCGTCCTTCAATAGCTCAATTTGTTGTTAACACTATTTTGCCGGCACTCATACGATTATTGCGAGTGCTTTTGCTGTCTCGATCCTATTTGGGGTGTACTGTTTTCGGACCCTCTTCTGTACCCAGGATCAATACATCCGCCCCGCGCAATGCAAATATTCCAGTCGTCACAACACCAGCGATGGCATTGATCTCATGCTCCATCTCTCTGGGTTTCATGATTTCAAGATTATGTACATCAAGGATGGCGTTACCATTATCTGTTATGAAATCTTCACGCCAGACAGGGGTGCCACCAAGTTTTACGAGTTGTCGGGCGACATGGCTCCTTGCCATAGGAATAACTTCAACAGGAAGTGGGAATGAGCCCAGCATGTCTACCAATTTGCTCTGGTCGGCGATGCAGACAAAAGATTTACTGGCGCCAGCGATGATTTTTTCCCTGGTCAGGGCGCCACCGCCACCTTTGATCAGGTTGAGATAGTGGTCAGACTCATCAGCACCATCGATATAGACCTCCAGGTCGCCAGTCGAATTCAAGTCCAAGACAGGTATGCCATGGCTTTTCAGTCGTTCTGTTGAAGCATCAGAGCTTGAGACTGCACCCTCTATCTTGCCTTTTACGGTAGCGAGATAGTCTATAAAGTGGTTGACTGTAGAACCGGTGCCTACACCAATGATACCGCCTGTGACATATTGTAAGGCAGCTTCAGCGGCCTGTTTTTTTAGTTCATCTGCATTCATTTGATCCCTCCGGGTACTGCTAGTTAGGCTTAATGAATAAATGGTAATTAAAAACGTGACCAGAAACCATCAGATATGCCCAAGCAAAAAGTACTTGGATCTCTGATATGTTTAATTTATTCCTTAGCACACTAGGCTTGTAATTGATCTGATGACTTAGTTGTTGTCTGTAAAGAGATGCTTTAGGCCTCGCCGGTTACGAGGGATTAAGGTGTGGAAGCATCAAACACAAAAAAATAAGCATCTCAGAACTGTTTTTGTTCGGTTTTAAACCGGCAGTGGGTAATAATACCCATGCAAGTTGAGAAAGTCAGTTATTGTAACCCTGATTGTCATTTGGAATGAGCCAATGCCCCTAGCTTATATAGAAAAAATTCTTCGAGCACGTGTTTACGATGTAGCGAAGGAGACGCCTTTAGATCGCATCAGCCTTCTATCGTCCCGCCTGGACAACCAAGTGTTATTGAAAAGAGAGGATATGCAGCCCGTATTCTCTTTTAAACTGCGTGGCGCTTACAACAAGATGGTCAGTCTGCCTGAAAGCAAACGTGAGCAGGGTGTGATTGCTGCGTCAGCCGGGAATCATGCACAAGGGGTCGCCCTGGCGGCGCAGAGGCTGAAGATTCAGGCATTGATTGTGATGCCAAAGACTACACCATTGATAAAGGTTAAATCAGTACGAAATCTTGGCGCGAAGATCGTCTTGGCGGGTGACTCCTATGATGAGGCTTATGCGAAATCGGTTGAGTTGGCAAAGGAAGAGGGTTTGACCTTTATTCATCCGTTTGATGATCCAGAGGTAATTGCGGGGCAGGGCACTATAGGTATGGAGTTGTTGAGGCAGCATCCTACTCCACCAGAGGCAGTGTTTGTTCCTGTTGGTGGAGGCGGATTGATTGCTGGGGTTGGTGCGTATATCAAATATGTCTACCCTCAAGTAAAGGTTATCGGTGTTGAACCGGAAGATGCACCCTCTCTATATACCGCCTTGGCATCGAAACGTCGTGTTAGGTTGAAGCAGGTGGGCATATTTACCGATGGTGTTGCAGTCAGGCAGGTCGGTAAGGAGACCTTCCGTCTGGCTCGTAAGGTTGTAGATGAGGTGATCCTGGTTAATACAGATGAAATTTGTGCTGCAATCAAGGATATTTTCGATGATACACGGACCATAGCAGAACCTGCTGGAGCGCTCGCTATTGCTGGATTGAAACGCTATGTAAAACGTGAGGGTTGTCGAGGAAAAGACCTGATTGCTATCAATAGCGGTGCGAATATCAATTTTGATCGTCTACGCCATGTTGCTGAACGGGCTGAGTTTGGTGAACGTAGGGAAGCTCTGTTTGCAGTACAGATCCCTGAAAAGCCTGGTAGCTTCTTTCGTTTCTGTCAACTTATTGGCAAGCGAAGCATTACAGAGTTTAACTATCGTTTCTGTGATGCAGTAAAAGCGCAAATATTTGTTGGAATTGAGTTGAGTGGCGGCGACGAAGAGCGTGAGTCACTATTCCAGCGATTTTTGGATAAAGGTTACTCTGTTGTTGATATGACCGATAATGAGACTGCCAAGTTGCATATACGATATATGGTTGGCGGGCATGCTAAAGGGATCGGGGATGAATGTCTGATACGTTTTGAGTTCCCAGAGAGGCCTGGTGCGCTACTCTACTTCCTTAACCATTTGGGTAAGGAGTGGAATATAAGTCTGTTCCACTATCGGAATCATGGCGCGGCCTATGGGCGTGTTTTGATGGGGATTCAGGTGCCGCAAACTGAGAAAAGTGAGTTTATACGGAAACTTAAAGGTCTTGATTATCCCTTTTGGGATGAGACTGATAACCCGGCATACCGCTTGTTTGCTGGAGTTAGCGAAGATTGAGAGGGCGAGAAGCAACAAACCCCGCATTGCGGGGTTTGTTGTTGCTAATGCCTAGCTCGCGGCCCTTTTCTTTCTAGGAGTCACTTTCCTAGGACGTGCCGGTCTCTTTTTGGCAGCTACCTTCTTTTTAGCTGTCTTTTTCTTGGTGACCTTTTTCTTTGCCACCTTTTTCTTAGTAGCCTTCTTCTTAGCTACCTTCTTTTTAGCCGACCGCTTTTTAGTCGTCTTCTTAGCTACCCGCTTCTTAGTGGCTTTCTTCTTTGCCACTCTCTTCTTGGTAGCCTTCTTTTTAGCTGTCTTCTTTTTGGTCACTTTCTTTTTAGCGACCTTCTTTTTGGTAGCTCTCTTCTTCGCTGCTACCTTTTTCTTAGCTACCTTTTTCTTGGTGGCTGCTCTCTTCTTAGTTGTTACCTTCTTTTTGGTAGCTCTTTTCTTAACAGCTACCTTCTTGGTTGTGGTTGAACGTTTTGCTGCTGCCTTCTTTTTGGCGGCTTTTTTCTTCGCCATGTATGTTCCCTCCCAGAAGAACTACCTAACAGATGAACTGAGTATAATTCAGCTTTTAAAAAAATCCAGAACATAAAGCAATCTTTTGTTAATTAATTCAACTTGTTGTTACTTTTTTTGCCCATGTAAGTCTATTTTGACGTGATTACGATCAAAAATGGGTGTTGATCTTATATTTCTCGTTAGAGGTTGAAGTAGAAAAATCAGGATATCTGTTTAACTTCTTTCATTTGAATAACGATATGTAAGCCTATCTGATGGCGCCACTCTATGGAGCCGCTAGATAAAATATGATTAACATCCCTTGTTGTTGATCTGCTTTCTGATGCAATTCTACCTCTTTCAAAAGCCTCTTTAACGCTTTATGAAGTCAATCAGTATGCTATGGCTCCATCCAACTGCATTTTTTATATCGCTAAGAGATGCAATAACGTGACTATGTTATGGCTCTACTTATGAGTGTGTATAGTTTGCCAACTACCACTGAACCGAATGAGGCGTTGTCATGTTATTGATGTGATTCTATATGAATCAAGATTGATGCTGATCGTTGGTTGATGTCATATCGGCGTACTATGTTTGATAGTGATACCAGCTTAGGCTTATGCGCTGATTCTTTAACTCAAACCACCTGATTATTGATTTAACTTTGCTCATGAAGGGTCGTATTCTTATTTGGTGAGGTTGTCAGATAGAAGGTCATGATTCATTGCAGGGAGCGCCAGTGTTGTCCGCAAAACTATGTTCAGCAGTGGTTTCTCCGGTTAAATGGAGTGTCAGAAAGAGTAGAGACCTGATTCAGTTATGACCTGATCGAGAGGAATATCCCATGTATTGCTATCCAGCAGGGGTTGTAATTGAAAATCATGTGCCAGACCGACCATCTTAGGGCCTCGCAGGTGAGTACGAAATCGTTTGAATGCAAATGTACGATCGTAATACCCACCCCCCATGCCTATTCGGTTGCCCTCCAGATCAAAAGCAATCAGTGGCACGAACACCATATCCAGAGACCAGGGACTGATTAACTGCTGATATTTGAAGATTGGCTCAGGGATACCGAATTTGTTGGGCTTTAGCTTTGAGTTGTAGGAGTAGGGGGCAAACAAGAGTCCAATGTCAGGGATATTTCGCAATATCGGCAGGTAGGGGGTCTTTGCAGACCTTAGCGCTTCAGTCAGTAGTGGATATGGGTCGATTTCACCTGAGACAGCATGGTAGAAAGCGATACGCTTACTCTGTCTGAAGGCTTTGAGGTTAGATGCTAAGCGAGATATCTGCAGACTATGTCTTCTGAGTGTCTGCCGGCTCAGTTGGCGACGTTTGGTTTTGATCTGTTGTCGAAGTAATTGAATATGCATGGGTATTGATGGAAGAAGTGACACCCCCGTTTGTGCCGTCGCTTACCATTGTTCTTGAACCAGAGGGTTCAAGTGGGGACAACAGTAGCAACCTCAGGCTTTCCGCATGAAAACGGACATGCACACCGGTGCTAGCATTATGTCCCCAGGGTAGATATTAGGCTCAAGAAAATACCCGGGTCACTAACATGCACCACAGGGGGGTCACAACTTAAGGCTAAACCTATTTTGATCAAAGTTCCAGTTGATTGGTGGTGTTGAGTGCAATCTCGATCTTCTCTTGCAGGCTCTTGATGCGTCGCGTGATGTTTTCAGAGCCGTCATCCTTGGTTTTCTGGCTGAGGAGAAGATCGTTGGCAATATTCAGTGCTGACATCACCGCGATTCTCTCAGTACCAATAATCCGCCCACCCTGGCGAATTTCACGCATCTGGCCATCTACATATGCTGCAGCCTGTAACAGTGACTCACGCTCATCCGGGTGGCAGGATATGCGATACTCTTTGTCCAGGATCGAGACGGTGACCGGTAAAATATCGCTATTCACTGAGGTGCTTCCATTGATTTAAGCCGGGTGATCATGGCTTCAACTCGGGTTCGTGCCAGCTCGGTTTTCTCAATCAATGCGGCTCGTTCTGCTACAAGGTTGTCCTGTCTCATACGTAAGGATTTATTTTCGTCCTTGAGGTAGGAACAGGCGCGTATCAGCTCTTCAACACGGACTTCGAGTGCCTGCAGATCAAATTCGGCTGGATTTTGTGTCTCTTTCTCTGTCATGGGCATCAATATAGTGGGCAGTTTGTGGTGGGTCAATCACTATAACTGCATGATATGATTCGAATCTATAAACTCCATGCTGGAATTGGTCATGCTAAGTCGAGCACTACACTAGTCTACAGCAAGGCATCATAACTAATGTAGTACATCTACACTAAGTTCATATAATCCAGCCGAAGAGATGTAGTCGTGAGTCTCACATTAAAAAATAGATGTTACGGGAGTTCAAGAAATCTTGAACCAGCTTGTGTTTGTTGCCAAAGGAATCACTCTTTTTGAGGGGTAAGGTCTTGATTCCGGGTATCCTTGAAGTCGATAACACGAACAATTAAGGTGCTGCACTGTTAACAATTTAAGAGGCATGAAGGAAATGAGATGTTAGATGATAAGCAGATGCCTGAATATGAGCATCTCGAGAAGCTACTAGGGGTCATGAGTTCAGATGTCGGGGCGAGTGAATTGCACGGCTTAATCAGTGGATTGATTTGTGCCGGTACGCCAGAGGCAGCTGTTGATTGGATTACAGCATTTTTCGAAGCCTGGCCCGCTGAAGATCTGCTGGCTCAAGAAGCCAGAGAGCTTATCGGGCAGCTCTATTATGCTTCCAAGCGTCAGATCACTCATGATGAATACTCATTCATGCCTTTACTTCCTGAAGAGGAGGAATCAATTGCGCAACGCGCCAAAGGCTTGAGTGAATGGTGCGAAGGCTATCTCTATGGGCTTGGGTTGGCTGGGGTAACGGAAAGCAATCTGTCTGGCGATGCTAAAGAGGCGATTCAGGATCTGAGTCACTTTACCCGCCTGGACTATGAAGAGCTTGAATCGGGTGAAGCAACAGAGATGGCCTATGTTGAACTACAGGAGTTCCTTAAAGTGGTTACACTGCTGATGTGGGAAGAGCTGGTCAGCATTAGGGGAGATGAGAGTGCAGATAAATGAGTTTAAGCGCCGTCGGCGTGAATTGATGCGTATGATGGGGCCGGGCAGCATTGCGATCCTGCCTACTGCTCCTCAGCTGATTCGCAACCGCGATGTGCACTATCCTTATCGTCCGGACAGTGATTTTTTCTACCTCACAGGTTTTCCCGAACCTGAGGCGGTGTTGGTTCTGATTCCCGGTCGCAAGCAGGCTGAATATATCTTATTCAATCGTGAATCAGATCCTGTTAAAGAGTTATGGGATGGCGCCAGAGCAGGACAAGAAGGGGCCTGTGAAAAGTATGCTGCAGATGACTCCTTTCCAATTGGTGATCTGAATGACATTCTGCCCCGAATGTTGGAGCAGTGTGAGCGAATCTTCTATGTCATGGGATGTAATCCACAATTCGACAAGCGGCTATCAGAGTGGATAAACACAATCCGATGTGAATCCCGTACTGGTGCTCAGGGACCTGTGGAGATAATTGCCCTTGATCACTATTTACATGAGATGCGTCTGTTTAAAAGTCGTTCCGAGTTGAAGGTCTTACGCCAAGCCGCGAAAATCTCCGCCCAGGCGCACAAGAAGGTCATGCAGGCATGCAAGCCGGGTGTTTGGGAGTATCAACTCGAAGCTGAGTTCGTCAAGGTGTGCAGTCATCAAGGTGCAAGGGATCAAGCTTATCCACCTATTGTTGGCGGTGGTGAGAATGCCTGTACATTGCATTATATCGATAACGAAGCGCAGCTTCAGGCGAAGCAGATGCTGCTGATCGATGCCGGGTGTGAATATGACTTCTATGCCTCTGACATCACTCGAAGCTATCCGGTAAACGGTAGCTTCAGTGAACCTCAGCGTCAGTTGTATGAATTGGTACTGGCAGCCCAGGAAGCCGCAATCGAGAAAGTGAAGCCAGGTAATCATTGGAATGAGCCCCATGATGCGGCAGTACGAACCATCACTCGTGGCTTGATCAAGTTGGGGATTATCAAAGGAACTCTGGCTAAATCCATTCGTGATGAAAAATATAAACCCTTCTTTCCCCATCGAACCGGTCATTGGCTGGGAATGGATGTGCACGATGTAGGTGATTACAAAGTGGATGGTACTTGGCGTATGCTCGAACCAGGGATGGTTTTAACCATTGAACCCGGCCTCTACATACCTGCAGGTACAAAAGGTGTGGCAAAAAAATGGTGGAATATTGGTATCCGCATTGAGGATGATGTGGTTGTAACCAAGCAAGGGTCTGATGTGTTGACTAAGGATGTTCCGAAGACGGTTTCTGAGATTGAATCGATAATGGCAGGATGAACGGCGTGACGGATCAATATGACATTCTGATAGTCGGTGGCGGTATGGTTGGCGCCAGTCTTGCCCATGCCCTCAGCGGTCAGGGTTATACGATTGGTGTAATAGAGGCTTGGCCATTGGATTCCACGCTCCAGCCAAGCTATGACGATCGGGTTATAGCACTCTCCTGGGGGAGTCGTTTGATACTTGAGGGCATGGGTGTCTGGCGTGGTATTGAGCCGGTTGCTCAGCCTATATTGGATATTCATATCTCTGATCGCGGACACTTTGGCTTTACCCGCCTGAATCATCAGCAGGAGGGAGTTGATGCTTTGGGGTATGTGGTCACTGCGCGAGCCCTTGGCACTGTTTTGCTGAATGAGCTTGAGCATCGCCCTGATGTCAATTTGATCTGTCCTGCAAACTTAAAAAGTTTTTCTATTTCGGATAATCGTGTCGAAGTGAAAATCGAACATGAAAATGTTGAGCGTCAAATCAACAGCCGACTGTTGGTTGCAGCAGATGGTGGAGATTCACTGGTGAGGCGATTTCTTTCAATACCCTTGAAAGAGCGAAGTTATGGTCAGACCGCAATTATTGCCAACCTTAGCAGTGATAGAGCACATCAGAGTGTCGCCTATGAGCGCTTCACTGATTCCGGGCCACTTGCCCTGTTGCCAATGACTGATGATCGTCTCTCAATGGTGTGGACGGCGGAAGATCATCAGGTCGCTGATTTGATGGGGCTTAAGGATGATCTCTTTTTAGGGCGTTTGCAGGATAGGTTCGGTTATCGTTTGGGGCACTTATGCCGTTTGGGCAAGCGGGTCGCCTATCCGCTGCGCCTTCGCCAAGCTGTGGAGCAGGTTCGTTCTCGCATTGCTCTGGTTGGAAATGCGGCTCACGCAATTCATCCAGTCACCGGTCAGGGGTTCAACCTGGGTTTGCGGGATGTTGCCGTACTGGCAGACGTGCTTGTTGAAGCCGCAAAGCATGGAGAGGATCCAGGAGATCTTTCCCTGTTAAATGAATATCGCAAATGGCGCGAGGGAGACCAAAACAGGGTGGCGGCCATTACTGATGGACTGGCGCGCCTGTTTGCCAATCCGTTTGGTCCACTAAGATTGATGCGTAATCTGGGACTCGTTGGTCTTGATCTGTTGCCTGGTTTAAAGCATCAGGTTGCCAGGCAGTTTATGGGTGTTAATAGCAGGCGCCAATCAAAATTGGGTAGAGGAGTTTAATCATGACAGATCCAAAGTCGCAACCTGACTTCGATTTACTGATTGTTGGCGGCGGCATGGTGGGTAGTGCTTTGGGTTGTGCTATGGCGGATGCAGGGTTTGATGTCTGTATCGTGGATCTACGGGAACCCGCTCGCAGTTGGCCGCAACAGGAGGTGGACCTTCGAGTCTCTGCCTTGACCCGCGCTTCACAGCGAATTCTGGAAAATCTTAAAGCCTGGCCACGGATGAGCGAGATGCGGATCAGTCCCTATAGTAAGATGGAGGTTTGGGATGCGGGTGGCAATGGACGCATTCGATTCAGTGCAGCAGAGATCGGCGAAATAGATCTGGGACATATCGTTGAAAACAGAGTCACCCAATTAGCTTTATGGGAGCGTCTTGAGTCCTACCCGAATGTGCGAATCAGCTTTCCCGAGCGGGTGAGTAGTTTGGATTTGAGCCAGGTGCCTGAAGTTGTCCTTCAGAGTGGTGAGCGTCTGACTGCAAAACTGATTGTCGCTGCTGATGGGCGTGATTCTGAGGTCAGACACTTGGCAGATATTGCAACCAAGGGTTGGGATTATGATCAGCATGCGATTGTCGCCACGATCAAGCCGGAGAGGTTTCATCAACATACCGCAATGCAGCGATTTATGAGTTCTGGACCACTTGCACTGTTACCGATTGATGATGGGCGATGCTCTATTGTCTGGTCCACTTCACCGACTCAAGCAGAAGTGCTGATGGCGCTTGATGATGCCTGTTTCTGCGAGGAGCTGACTCAGGCCAGTGAGTCTGTTCTGGGGGGTATTCTTGAGGTCGGGCCTCGTGGTCTCTTTCCGCTGCGCCTCGAGCATGCAGAGACCTATATCCAACCTGGGTTAGCCCTGATCGGGGATGCGGCTCATGCAATGCATCCGCTTGCGGGCCAGGGGGTCAACCTGGGTCTGATGGATGCGATGACGTTGGTCGATGTCCTGACTGATGCACGTAGAGCCGGCAGGCCCATTGGCTCTATGAGTACGCTGCGACGTTATGAGAGAGCAAGAAAAGGGGCCAATATTGCAATGCTAGGCGCGATGGATGGATTCAAGCGTCTGTTCAGCAATGAAGTGCCCCCGTTGAAGCTGCTGAGGAATCTGGGCTTGAATCTCGCTGACCGTTCAGGATTTTTAAAGCAGCAGCTGATACGCCGAGCGCTGGGGGTTATTGGGGACAGACCCAGATTGGCCCGTTGACCATGATAAATTCTGAGGTTTTTGCCGATTGGCAACGGCTCGGTGGCAAGGTATAGTCTCAACTCGACCCGCCCCCGTGGGAGAGATCGGTGAAAGCCGACGCCGAAGGCGCAAAACCGCCCGGAATCGCTCAGGCAAAAGGACCGTGGGGGTAAGCCATCGTTTTGTAAGGCTTAGATCGACTCTGGAGAGTGGTGTAATAGCACCCACCGACGGGGCAGGCGCCCTAGATTGAAGTGCGCCAAACTCTCAGGTTTAGGACAGAGGGGCGGCGTGGATGTATTCATCCGCGCCGCCCTTTTGCGTTTAAAACCGAGAGAATGTTAATGAATAAACAGACAGTTCTTTATGCCAAGCATCAGGCGATGGGTGCAAAGCTGGTTCCATTCGGTGGCTGGGATATGCCACTGCATTACGGTTCGCAGTTACAAGAGCACCATCAGGTGCGAAGAGATGCAGGGATGTTCGATGTCTCTCATATGACCGTAGTCGACCTGAAAGGGGCTGGGGTCAGATCCTTTCTTCGCTATCTTCTCGCGAATGATGTCAATCGCTTAAAAGTTAAAGGCAAGGCGCTCTATACCTGCATGCTCAATGAGCAGGGTGGGGTGGTTGATGACCTTATCGTCTACTATCTCGGCGATGAGTGGTATCGGTTGGTGGTGAATGCCGCCACTACCGAGAAAGATCTTGCATGGATGGAGGCCCAGTCTGCTGAATTCGACCTGAAGATAACGCCAAGGCGTGATTTAGCCATGATTGCAGTGCAGGGACCGAATGCAAAATCGAAGACCCTGCCCCTGCTCTCTCAGCAACTGCAACAGACCGGCTCTGATCTGAAACCCTTCAACGCGGTTGCTGATGGCGATTGGTTTCTCGCCAGTACAGGTTATACCGGTGAAGATGGCTTCGAGATTATGCTGCCTGGAGATCAGGCTGCAGATTTCTGGCAAAACCTGAATGATGCCGGGGTGGCGCCTTGCGGTCTTGGTTCAAGGGATACCTTGCGTTTGGAGGCTGGAATGAATCTCTATGGTTCCGATATGGATGAAGTGACGACACCACTGGAATCGGGCCTGGCCTGGACGGTAGCCTGGGAACCCGATGATCGACAATTTATAGGTCGAGGGAAACTGGAGTCACAGCGAAATGATCCACAGAAAAAGAAATTTATCGGATTAGTCTTGACCGGACGAGGGGTGCTGCGTAACCATTTGAAACTGTTTAATGGAGAGCAGGAGATTGGTGAGATCACATCAGGGGGATTTGCTCCCACCCTGGAGAGATCCATCGCTTTTGCCCGTGTATCAGCTGATGTTGGCGACCACTGTGAAGTTGAAATTCGCGGTAAACGGGTTCCGGCAGAGGTGGTAAAACCACCATTCGCACGCCAAGGCAAAGCCGTTTTGGCACTCTGAAATCAACTATTTCTAAAGGATATTCACATGAGTAATGCACCTGTAGACCGCCGTTATGCAAAATCTCACGAATGGGTAAAAGATGAAGGTGACGGTAGTTTAACTATTGGTATAACAGATCACGCTCAGGAGCTGTTAGGTGATCTTGTCTTTGTCGATCTGCCGGAAGTTGGACAAACCCTCGAAATAGGAAATGATTGTGCAGTTGTTGAGTCGGTTAAAGCTGCCTCAGATGTATATAGTCCTGTGAGTGGTGAAGTGATCGCTATCAATGAGGCACTGGATGGTGCGCCTGAAACCATCAATGAAGATGCTTTCGGTGAAGGCTGGATGTTCAAAATCAAACCATCTGAGACAGCTGAATTAGCAAACCTGCTGGATGCAGAGAGTTACGATGCCCTTGTAGCAGAAGAAGAGTAAGGCTCAAGGTTCCTTTCAAGTAAGACACGAGGCGGGTATGCCATTTATCCCTCACACTGAAGAAGATATTCAGGAGATGCTATCGACCATAGGCGTTGACAGCATCGATGACCTGTTTGATGAGATTCCTGAGGCGCTACGTTGTGGCGAGTTGGAGGAGATTCCCTCTGGTCTGCCTGAAATGGAGGTCTCCAGATTGATGCGGGCGCGGGCCCGCACTGATGGTCAGCCACTCTGTTTTATTGGGGCGGGAGCCTATGATCATCACATCCCCGCTGCAGTCTGGGAGCTGACCACTCGGGGTGAATTCTATACGGCATACACCCCTTATCAGGCAGAGGCCAGCCAGGGAACATTGCAACTATTGTATGAGTTTCAGTCGATGATGACTGGTCTGATGGCTATGGATGTCTCCAATGCCTCGCTCTACGATGGTGCTTCGGCACTGGCTGAGGCGGTGCTGATGGCTGTCAGAGCAAATCGAAAATCCAAATCGAAGCGGATTCTGATGCCAAAAAATCTGCACCCAGCTTATCGCCGGGTGGTCTATAGCATAGTTCGCAATCAGCAGATTGAGTTGGTGGAAGTCAACTATGATAGCGCCAGTGGTCAGGTCGATATGAGTGATCTGGAGCGGTTTGCAGGAGAGGATTATGCGGCACTGGTTATTCCTCAGCCCAACTTTTTCGGCGTACTGGAGCAGACGGATGAGTTGACAGACTGGGCCCATCGCAACGGTATGTTGGCTATTGCGGTGGTCAACCCACTGGCAATGTCGATCCTTAAACCTGCAGGTGAATGGGGTGAGCAGGGTGCGGATATCTGTTGTGGTGAAGGACAGCCACTAGGTGCGCCACTGGCTTCAGGGGGGCCCTATTTCGGATTCTTATGTTGTACCGATAAATTGGTTCGCCAGATGCCTGGCAGAATAATCGGCAAGACTGTCGATCTGGATGGTAAACCTGGATATGCACTGACCCTGCAAGCTCGTGAACAACATATACGACGTTCGAAAGCGACGTCCAACATCTGTACCAATCAGGGGCTGATGGTGACTGCTGCGACCATACACATGGCGATCATGGGTGCGGAAGGTTTGCAGCGGGTCGCTGCCGCCAGCCATGCCAATACACTCAAACTCAGTCAGGCACTTTCAGGCTTGCCGGGCGTGAAGCCAAAATTTACTGGTTCGGTTTTTCATGAGCAGGTACTTGAACTACCCATTGAAACCGGTGATGCGTTGCGTCTGCTTGCTGCTCACAATGTGCTCGGTGGTTATGATCTGAAAGAGGACTACCCGGAGTTGGGTAGTGCTCTACTGGTATGTGCTACCGAGTTGCGCAGTGATGAAGATATTGAGAGCTATCGCGGCAAGTTGGAACGGGTGATTCAATCTCAAGTCGAGACGCCCTGTCAGTTGAAACCTGATTGGTAAGCGGGGAACTATGATTTACGACTATTCAAGAAACGGTCGCCGGGCTACAGCCCAGGCACCTTTAGAGATGGCTGAATTGACTGATATCCCAGAAGAGATGCGTCGCACCAGTCGACCTTCTCTTCCCCAGGTATCTGAGATGCAGGCGGTGCGACACTATACCCGCCTTTCACAAAAGAACTTCTCCATTGATACCCACTTCTATCCGCTGGGTTCATGCACCATGAAATATAACCCCAGGGCCTGTAATACTCTGGCCAGCTTGCCTGGGTTGGCAACCCGCCATCCACTGGCGCCTGAAACACACAGCCAGGGTTTCCTCGCCTGTATGCATGAGCTACAGGAGATCCTCAAAACAGTGACTGGAATGCATGCTGTCTCTCTCTCTCCAGCAGCTGGTGCTCAGGGTGAGTTTGCCGGTGTTGCGATGATCCGGGCCTACCATGATGCCCGGGGTGATACGGCGCGAAATGAGATCCTGGTTCCGGATGCTGCACATGGCACCAACCCGGCGTCAGCTGTGATGTGTGGTTATAAAACAAGGGAGATTCCAACCGGATCGAATGGAGACATCGATGTGGCGGCGTTGCAAGCCTCATTGGGGCCACAAACCGCAGGCATCATGCTGACCAATCCGTCTACTGTTGGTGTTTTCGAGAGGCGCATCAAAGAGATTGCTGGCATGGTGCATGAAGCTGGTGGCCTCCTCTACTATGATGGCGCCAATCTGAATGCCATCTTAGGCAAAGTGCGCCCGGGTGATATGGGTTTTGATGTTATCCATATGAATCTTCATAAAACATTTTCAACGCCTCATGGCGGCGGTGGTCCGGGTGCAGGTCCTGTTGGGGTGAGTGAGCGGCTGGAACCCTATCTACCTGTTCCCTTGGTTGCTTTTGATGGCCATGATTATCGCTGGCTTACTCAGAAAGATCGTCCTGATACCATCGGGCAGCTCTCGGCGTTTGCCGGTAATGCCGGGGTCTTGTTACGTGCATATGTTTATGCCCGCTTGCTAGGTCGCGAAGGAATGCACCGGGTATCGGAATTTTCCACCCTGAATGCCAACTATCTGTTGAAACGTTTAATGGATGCCGGTTTTGATGCCGCTTATCCGACACGCAGAGCCAGCCATGAATTTATTCTGACCTTGAAGAAACAGGCCAAAGAACTGAACGTGAATACCATGGACTTTGCCAAACGGCTGCTCGACTACGGGGTGCATGCACCTACCACCTATTTTCCGCTATTGGTGCCAGAATGTCTGCTTGTCGAGCCGACTGAGACTGAAGCCAAGGAGGAGTTGGATCAGTTTGTCGACATTATGTGCAAGATAAAGGGTGAAGCTGAGAGTCAACCTGATGTGGTGAAAAATGCACCACACACCATGCCGGTAAAAAGGCTTGATGATGTGAGAGCTGCACGTGAGCTCGATCTGGCCTGGAAAGAAGAGTAGTCAGGATAGATATGATTAAGCTCTCTCTCTTATCTCTGTACAATAGTCACAACTAAAACTTATCGCGACAAGAGGTAGCTATGTCGGCATTGATCTGTGGTTCATTCGCATTCGATACCATTATGGTCTTTCATGACCACTTCAAACATCACATTCTTCCCGAACAAGTCCATATCCTGAATGTATCTTTTCTGGTGCCTGATATGCGCCGGGAGTTTGGTGGTTGCGCAGGGAATATTGCCTATAACCTGAATATGCTGGGAGGCAAAGGAAAGCCGGTAGGGACTGTTGGCGATGATTTTGAACCCTATGCGAAATGGATGGGCGAGTGCGGTGTCAGTCTGGATCATATTCGAGTGATACCGGGTAGTTATACTGCCCAGGCTTACATCACAACTGATAAGGACGATAATCAGATTACCGCTTTCCATCCGGGAGCGATGAACCAGGCCCATGATATCGATGTCTCAAAAATTGAGGGTTGCACATTGGGAATGGTATCTCCTGATGGACGTCAGGGCATGGTGGATCACGCCAAACAGTTTGTAGAGAGTGGGGTGCCTTTTATCTTTGATCCTGGTCAAGGCATGCCGATGTTCGATGGGGATAGTCTGCTTGAGTTTGCGGAACAGGCGACATGGATGGCCTTCAATGATTATGAAGCCATGCTGATGCAGGAAAGAACCGGGAAGAGTCTGAAACAATTGGCGCAAATGGTTGAGGGTGTAGTTGTTACCCGTGGTGCAGAAGGTTCTGAGATTATTACCCAGGATAAGGTTTTCGAGATCCCCAATGCTCCGGTAAAAGCGGTAGTTGATCCCACGGGCTGTGGTGATGCTTATCGTGCCGGCCTGATTTATGGTCTGATGAATGATATGGATTGGGAGACCACTGGCAGAATAGCTTCATTGATGGGCGCGGTAAAAATTGAACAAGCTGGAACCCAAAATCATTTTGTCACTGTGGAAGAGTTAGGGCATCGCTTTGAGAAGGCATTTGACTATAAGTTCTGAGCTTATTAACTCGGTGACTAAGTATTCTCTTACGCCCTGGTCTAAATTTGTGATGCTAAATCTTGCTCTGTTTTGGGAGGTGTGAAAATGGATGATTGCGATAGCCATCAGCCATCATTGAAACCTGTTGATGAAGCACTCTCCTACCTGCTGCAACAGGCAGTATCGGTTATAGAGAAAGAGTCAGTGCCGTTAGAGCAGGCCTTAGGCAGGGTGTTGGCTGAGCCTGTCAATAGTCAGGTCGATGTGCCTCCCTGGGATAATAGCGCCATGGATGGGTATGCACTGAGGTCATCAGATCTCTCTGGAGAGGTCGAACATCTGGTTATCGATCAACGCATAGCCGCAGGATCGGTTGGAGAGCCATTGGCGCTTGGATCTGCCGCTCGCATCTTTACCGGTGCGCCAATTCCGCCAGGTGCGGATGTCGTTGTCATGCAGGAGGTCTGCGAAGCGCGTGATGATCACCTGATCGTCAATGAAAAAACCCTCGTCGGTGCAAATATCAGACGCGCCGGAGAGGATATTTTACAGGGAGAGGTGGTTCTCAAGCCGGGCTTGAGATTGGCGCCCCAGCACCTTGGTTTGGCCGCCTCGGTTGGTGTTGATGAGCTGAGAGTCTACCGGAAGCTTAAGGTGGCGCTGTTTTCCAGTGGTGATGAACTGGTTATGCCAGGCAAAGATCTGGGGCCCGGGCAGATCTATAATTCCAATCAATTTACCCTTGTGGGCCTGGTGCAGCAGCTTGGTTGCGAAGTGGTTCAGATGGGTATCGTGGAAGATACCTTTAAAGCAACTTGTGAAGCCCTGCAGCAGGGGGCAGAAGAGGCGGATCTGGTGCTGGCTTCCGGGGGCGTTTCTGTCGGAGAGGAGGATCATGTGAAGCCGGCAGTGGAGAGTCTGGGTTCTCTGGAGTTATGGAAAATCGCCAGCAGACCAGGAAAGCCGTTGGCTTTTGGACATATCAATGGAACACCATTTTTAGGTTCACCCGGTAATCCGGTTTCACTATTTGTAACCTTCTCGATATTCACCAGGCCCTATATCAAGAGTATGCAGGGGGTGACTGAGGGTATGCAGCCCCTGGCGCGTAAGGTTGTTGCGGGTTTCAAGAAAGGCGACTCGGACAAACGCCAGGAGTATGCTCGCGGACGGTTGGAAGTTGATGAGCAGGGGCGAGAGGTGGTGAGACTCTTTTCCAATCCTTCATCCGGAGTACTGACCTCAGTAGCCTGGGCCAATGGATTGGTGGTTCTACCGCCATTGACAGCTGTTGCTCCTGGGGATCTTGTTGATTTTATTCCCTATAGTGAGTTGATGGTCTAATCTCAAGAGCCTATCTGTTGAAACTGTTTGGCCTGTTGTTCTAAGCCTGATTAGCGTAGGTTCACCGAACAATTTTTCAGAAAAATTAGCAAATTAGTCACAGAATGGAGCGGTCAACTGAATTTTTTAGGTTCAAATCGCTGCACCCTATTCGGTAATGCCGAAACGGCCGTTTCAGTCTGCACTGAGGATTCCTGAATGATTCAACTACGTCTATTTGCCAGATTTCGTGAAGAGCTGGGAGTCGATTCCGAGTCTATAACGTCGGATAATATCTACTGTGTTGAGGATCTTTTACAGCAATTGCGTGAAAGAGAGGGTGCCTGGTCACGACTTTTAGCTGCTGACCAACGCATAATGATGGCAGTTAACCAGGAGATGGCTAATTCACAGACCCCTTTAGAGGAGGGGGATGAGGTAGCACTATTTCCACCGGTAACTGGAGGCTGAGAAATGTTCAGCATCAGCATTGAGAGTGAGCCGTTTGACCCGAATCTGGAAGTGGATCTGTTGCGGGGCGACAATCCAGCCATTGGGGCGGTGGTGAGCTTTGTTGGTCTTATGCGTGACCTCAATGATGGAGATAGGGTTGATCATCTCTTTCTGGAGCACTATCCCGGAATGACTGAGAAGGCCTTGGAGAAGATTGTCTCAGTAGCTTTTGAGCGCTGGTCTTTGCAGGGATGCCGTGTGGTACACCGGGTAGGGGCGTTAAAACCCACTGATCCCATCGTATTGGTCGCAGTAGCTTCATCCCACAGAAAAGAGGCTTTTAAAGCTTGTGAATTCATTATTGACTATTTAAAGACTCAGGCACCTTTTTGGAAGAAAGAGGCTACTGAAAATGGTGAGCGATGGGTTGATGCAAGGCAAAGTGATGATGAAGCTATCCGTCAGTGGAGCGAAGAGAATAACTAGGGCCGATTCGGTTAGTGTTAACAGATCCTGGTGGCCCACAAGCAAGTCTCTTGATATCACCCAAACCAGGGTGATTAGATGAGTGAAAAGTAGATTTTCAACAGCTAATTTCACCTCTTTTTCTACCACTTCCTGGTATCTCTTACAGAGCTCTGCACAATCCATGCTAAAGGTATGGTTTTTTAAAGAAATCCCAATTGTCGCCGCCTATCTTATTACGATTGTGCTTGCACGATTTTGTATGGATAGGGTGACAGGAGAGGTCGATGAACAAGCGCCTGGGATTGATGCTTGGCTTGATATTTTTACCTATGCCAGGGTTTGCGAATGATTCAACGCTGAGCGTGAGACTGGGTAGTTTGGGGTTTGGTATTGAAGCGGGGATAAACCTGACCGATCAGTTTTCTGCCCGTTTAGGGTTGAATCGATATGATCTGGAGTTCGACGAGCGCGTCGACGGCATTGAATATGATCTTGATCTTGAAATGCGCAGCATATCGCTACTTGCTGACTGGCACCCCTTTGAGTCATCTTTTCGCTTTACAGCAGGAGTGTTTCGAAATAACTCTGAAATCACTGGCGCAACTCGATACGCGATCACAACCATAGGTGACACTGTCTATCGGGATGTAGGGCTGGAAGCTGATCTGGATTTCAGATCTTTTGCACCGTATTTTGGTTTGGGTTGGGAGACAGGCTTATTTAACGCTCATGGCTGGGGCTTCAATGTGGATCTTGGATTATTGTATCAGGGTTCCGGAAGCGTGAACTTAACAGCCACAGGGTCAGCTGCTGACCTGGTTGATCCCAATGATCTTGCACTGGAAGAGCAGCGCTTCGAAGAGGATATCGAAGACTTCAAGTACTACCCTGTTTTCTCTTTTGGGGTCTCTTACAGGTTTAAGTAGAGTGGCTGTCCATAAGTCGATATAAACAGCAGTTCAAATCCATCTGTGCATTGGCTGAAATCCTCATCGGATTGCCAATGAATAGAGTATAGAACCAGGGAATCTTGAGCACCGGGACGCCAAAAGAGCATCCCGGTATTGAAGGGGAGCTATTTCTTGTTCGAGTGAAGCAAAACCTGTTCAAATATATTTCTTTTGATCCGGCTACGTATCGGTTCAGGCAGATTATGCCAGGCTTTAGCGACCTCGATGGACTCATCATCCACTACTGTCGAAGAGTTTTCTCCGAACATCAGCCAAGCTGGATTAACATCCAAAACTTGAGCGATCTCGTCGATTTTTCTGGGGCGCAGGCTTTTACCGTTCTCTATCTTCTGGATCACGGCCTGGTTAGTGCCAGCACGAAGCGCCAGCTCCTCTTGCGTCCAGCCTCTTTCCCGTCGTTTTCTGCGTAATCTAGAGCCTAGAGTATCCATTTCCCGCGGTATATAAGTTTCAAATTTTTGTGCGTGTACGTAGCTCATTGTCCTTCCCGTTGGATGCCAAAAGGTTATTGCATCATCTTGTACCTGGTAGCGGCGCAGCCAACAAAAACTTGACACTTTGAATTTGTACGTCACGGCGCTTGTGAAATTAATTCCAGTACAGGGGAATTGTGTGACAAGCATCACAGCATACTATCATGGCTTGTGTGTCGGGAAATGGTTGATTTACAAAAAATTGTCACATTGGAGAATGGGATTCCTGTGATAATATGCCTGCCATGCTGACCTACCCCGACATTGAACCTGTGCTACTGACCCTGGGGTCAGTCAATATCTATTGGTATGGCGTGATGTATATCATCGGCTTCTTTGGGGGGTGGTGGCTCGGGCGGGTGCGCGTGGGTAAGCCTGGCATTGTCTGGAGTGCGCCTCAGGTGGACGACATCGTCTTCTACATCGTGCTTGGGGTTGTATTGGGTGGGCGAGTCGGTTACCTCCTGTTCTATGATTTAGAGAGTTTTTTAGGAAACCCGCTCATAATTTTCATGGTTTGGGAAGGCGGTATGGCCTTTCATGGCGGCCTGGTTGGTGTTTTGTTAGCGATGTGGTTTTTTGCCCATAAAGAGGGGCATACTTTTTTTGATGCAACTGATTTTATTGCACCGTTGGTGACCATTGGTCTGGGTGCTGGGCGACTGGGTAACTTTATCAACGCTGAGCTATGGGGAGGCGTAACCAATCTCCCATGGGGGATGCGGGTACCTTGTGTCGAGGCAGATAGTCTGTGTGCCAGGCTGGGGTTGAGTCCCGATGCGGTTTACTCTCCCCCTGTACATCCAAATCAACTCTATGAGTTCCTGTTGGAGGGCGTGCTGCTGTTTCTGATCCTATGGATTTTTTCTTCCAAGGCCAGGCCAAGAATGGCGGTTTCCGGTCTATTTCTGATCTGTTACGGTATTTTCCGCTTTGGCATTGAGTTTGTACGCATGCCGGATCTACATATCGGCTATCTGGCATTTGGCTGGTTGACCATGGGTCAGTTGTTGAGCCTACCTATGGTTTTATTTGGTATTCTGCTGTTCTATCTGGCCTACAGACCCATCGTCAGCCGTTCCCAGGCTTGAACCTCTGAACCTAACCGATTATGGTGCCGGTTGTTAATCAGACCTTTAGGCAATAGCATGCAACAGTACCTTGATCTTATGCGCCATGCGCGCGATAACGGTGCCACCAAAGAAGATAGAACAGGCACTGGTACCCGAAGCATATTTGGCTATCAGATGAGGTTTAATCTGCAGCAGGGTTTTCCACTGCTCACCACAAAAAAACTCCACCTGAGATCAATTATTCATGAATTATTGTGGTTTCTTCAGGGAGATACCAATATCCGCTACCTGAAGGAGAATGGTGTCAGAATCTGGGATGAGTGGGCAGATGAGAATGGTGATCTTGGGCCTGTTTATGGCTATCAATGGCGGTCGTGGCCGGCGCCTGACGGTGGACATATCGATCAGATCAGTCAGCTGGTTCAACAGATCAAGCAGAATCCAGACTCACGGCGACTGATTGTCTCTGCCTGGAATCCCGCGCAGGTCGACACCATGGCGCTCCCCCCCTGTCACTGCTTATTTCAGTTCTATGTGGCGGAGGGGCGACTCTCTTGTCAGCTCTATCAGCGCAGTGCGGACATTTTTCTTGGTGTGCCGTTTAATATCGCCTCATATGCACTGCTGACCATGATGATGGCTCAGGTAACAGGATTGAAGCCTGGGGAGTTTGTGCATACATTTGGCGATGCTCATCTCTATCTCAATCACCTCGAACAAGTAGAATTACAGCTTGCCCGCGAAACCAGAAATTTACCCAGAATGTCGATCAATCCAGAGGTAACGGATATTTTTGCTTTTCGCTTCGAGGATTTTGAATTAACCGATTACGACCCGCATCCACATATCAAGGCACCGGTAGCCGTTTGATATTTTGTCCATATTATAAGGAGTGCAAGTGTCCGTAATCTCTCTTATTGCAGCAGTGGCCCGGAATGGGGTGATTGGTCACCAGAATCGCTTGCCCTGGCACCTGCCCGCCGATCTGCAACACTTTAAGTCCCTGACCCTGGGGAAGCCGATAGTGATGGGGCGAAATACCTGGGAATCATTACCGGGTCTGCTACCGGGCAGGCAGCATATCGTTATAACCCGAAACCCAGACTATCAGGCGCCTGGTGGTCAAGTGGTGCACTCCGTGGATGAAGCTTTGGCGGCAGTGGCGGGTGTACCTGAGGTGATGATTGTTGGGGGTGGTCATCTCTATTCCGAGATGATGCCAAGAGCGGATCGTCTCTATCTGACACTGGTCGATGCTGATGTGGAAGGTGATGCTTATTTCCCTGAGATTGAACGGAGTCAATGGCGGGAGGAGAATCGAGAAGAACACCTTGCAGATGAAAAGAACACCTTTAGCTATTCATTTGTGAATCTGGTGCGTAAATAGACTTTCGGGGAGATGATCTTCTGGGTCTGAATGAATGGATTCTCTTCAACCTGGAATCGACAGTCAACTGCAGATTCCAGGTTTAACCGCTCCGCCTGGATGAGCAGGGCAGGTGATAAGGTTTTGGTGGCTTGTGCTTCCTGATTCGAAGTGCAGTGAGTTGTCCACCCCAAAAGCAGCCACTATCCAGAGACCACACATTGTTGATTTGGCGGTAACCCAGGGTAGACCAGTGACCAAACAGGATGCGGTCATTTCTGGTTTTTCTTCCAGCAATGGCATACCAGGGAATTGAGCCGTTAAGGTGCTGCTCCGGCGGTCCTTTATCCCGCATCGCGAGATGGCCATCCTTAGTGCAATATCTAAGGCGAGTAAAACAATTGGTAATGAAGCGCAATCTCTCTATGCCGCGTAAACCTTCTTTCCAGATGTCAGGTTTATTGCCATACATGTTTTGGCAGTAGTCATGAAAACCAGGGCCCCTGAGGGTCGACTCAAGTTCAGCAGCACATTTTAAAGCTCGGTTGAGATCCCATTGTGGCGGTAACCCCGCATGAATCATGCTATAGCCCCTTTTGGGGTGGTGATACATCACCGGGCGATGACGTAACCACTCAATCAGTTCACCGCTGTCGTGGGCATCGAGGATCTCTGCAAGGCTACCATGTTTCTGATGACTGGTATTACCTTGAGAAAGCGCAAGAAGATGCAGGTCATGGTTGCCTAAAACTGAAACCGCACGGCTCCCCAGAGATTTGATGAAACGGATAACCTGAAGTGATTTAGGACCTCTATTGACCAGGTCTCCGGCAAACCAGAGCTTATCTTTGGCGGGGTCGAAATGTATCAGCTCCAACAGGCGCTGAAGCTCATCATAACAACCCTGTACATCCCCAATTGCATAAATAGCCATAGTTAACTTTTATTTTTTATTAGTGGTTTGACTGGTGGTGTAATAGTGAGTTCAGCGCGTCTGTTTATATGAAACTACATGTTTGACTATTGGATAGTGATATTTCTGATTGGATCAATGCAGGCTGCCTGGACGTGCAAGTGAGAAGGCAGGGATTAAGGCGTCGAAATGGTTGCCTTGTGCATCGATCATGTCATAGCTTCCCTGCATGCTGCCGACAGGCGTGTCGAGTACAGTACCGCTTGTGTAGCGAAATGTCTCTCCTGGATTGAGATGTGGTTGCTCACCGACTACCCCTTCACCCCGGACTTCCTGCGTTTTGCCATTGGCATCGGTAATGATCCAGTGACGATTCATCAATCGCGCCGAAGAGTCGCCTTCGTTGCGAATGGTTACCGTATAGGAAAAGACATACCTCTGTTCCTTGGGTAGTGATTGAGATTCGATGTATCGTGTCTCAACCTGAACTTCGATATCGTGCTTCGTTTCCTCTTCCATTTTTCTCAAACCTGGCCGTTATTTATTTTGGTACTGCAAAGGATAAAACCTGAATCTGCTGGACTAAGCTGGCTCATTGCGCAAGTTGTCTACTCCTGAAGTTAAAAAAACCGCTCAAACTATGGATGAAGCTAAGGTTATTCTCCCATACCTGAAAACCAAGGTCTGACACTCTGCTTCCATCATGAACCCACTGTTTCAGGTTAAAGATTACTGAGGCGCAGAGGGGAGTGCAACGGCTAGTGGGAGAAAGATTATTGTTCAATAGCCTCTTCAAAGAGTTGGGTCTATTTCCATGAGATTGGTTCAGGTTTGCTGTAATGAGCAGAATATTACCTGAACAAGGCTATTCAAGGTGCCGGGTTAATACTACCACAAGATAGCCTGTGCAAATGGCGTCGATCACTGGCTTGGCGTTGTCTGCTGGAAAAAATCAGTGGTTCATGCATGACATTTCAAGAAATAAATTCGGATGCCGATATGGTTTGCAGGGAATGTGATAGGAATTTGACTCAAATGAGAGTGGGTTTATTGATATTGATGTTGCTCGTCACCCAAATGGGTATGTCTGCTGAGCTTACCTCGGAGGCTCAGGCTCTGCTTGCGGCTGGGACGTTGGGGCAAGTGGAGCGGGTCAATGATCTGCTATCCCAAGGGGTTGATGCTAATAGTACTAACCCTTCCGGTCGATCTGCTCTGCATATGGCAGCTTTTAATGGAAACCTGCAGACGGTGCGTGCTTTGTTAGCCGCGGGTGCTGATGTCAATTTGGCTGATAAATCTGGCCAGACCCCGCTAATTGATGCGGCAGCATTCGGTCACCTGGAGGTGGTTAGGTTGTTGATTCAACGCGGTGCTGATGTCAATGCAGCAGATCAGGCTGGCAATACGCCGCTGGGGCTGGCTAATCGGGGAAAGCATACTCAAGTGTCAGCTCTGCTGAGTGAAATGGGTGCTACAGAAAGTGCGGCTAAAGATCAGAAGTAATCTTGTGAGTTGATATCACAAAGGAAGGTATTTGGTTTATTCGGGTGCAACAACGTGATGAATGTCAAAGTAAACATTGTAATGTACACGAATAATTAATAGTAAGTCATTGATTGAGAAAGTAAGAGATATGAATAGACAGCATCCACATCATAAACCGGATTTCTTTGCCGTGGTGGTGGTGTTGGTCATGATTGGCTTTGGGTTGACACTGGCTGTCCAGGTCAGCGCCATCGATCGGCATGAGGTTGTTCACAGTGAGGTTTCTCAGGCTAAAGCTGGATAGACCGAAGAGATCCAATTTTTTTCAAATGAATTGTTTCAAAAAGAGTCTGTTTTCGGCAAGACGCTCCTGTTTATAGGTAGAAGACCGATTTCGTCATCACTTTTGATGTAAGTTTCATGGCGGCCCTGATGGGCTGAGGTAGAGTGGCTCCACCGGCTTCCAGTGCCATCACAGCATGCTGAGCTTCATCGATTTTCATCTGCTCCAGCACAGCATGACTTTTTTCGTCTTGCGGTGGGATTCTACTGATATGGTCATCCAGGTGGGATTCAACCTGATGCTCGGTTTCAGCAACAAAACCCAAACTCCATTTGTCTCCTGCTATTCCTGCGGCTGCGCCTAGCATGAATGAGCTGGCATACCAGAAAGGGTTCAGCAGGCTTTTTCGATTGTCGAGTTCAAGCAGTCGATTCTCGCACCAGGCAAGATGATCGTTCTCCTCTTGTGCGGCCCTCTCCATGCGTTCTCTCACCTCAGGCAGACGGGCTGTCAAGGCTTGGCCTTGGTAGAGGGCTTGGGCGCATACCTCGCCGGTATGGTTGATACGCATCAGTCGAGCAGTCAGATCCCGCTCCTGGTCACTCAGATCTGCTTCTTTGAGCTTATCTGCTGGATTCTTCCGTTCAGTGACCTGAGGTCTGCCAAACAGGGTCCTCACCGCGGTATCCAGACCGATCATCAGTTGATCAGTCATTTTGAATTTTCGTTCAGTCATCAGCAAACCATAGCGTCAATTGCAGGGTGTGTTCAACCCTGTTTGATTATCCTTTCGGGTTGTCGTTCCACTGATTTAGAATCAATTCAATTGGGTGAAAAACTTCAATTGAGAGATCTGCCTCCTTGATCAGTTGTCGAAACTGCATGGCGCAGCCAGTATTGGTAGTGATCAGGAGGTCAGCGCCAGAGGCTTTCAAACTGTCGATTTTAGCCTGTCCGAGCCGCAATGAGAGTTCTGGTTGGGTCAGCATGTAACTGCCGGCGGCACCACAGCAAAGACCATTTTCCTCTAGTTCAAACAGTTGTAGGTCAGGAATCTTACTCAATAACTCCCGAGTCCGGTCACTGCGCGCGGAGCAGGGTATGTGTATGGCGGCCTTTTTGTGTAGTGATTTCAGGGGAGGAAAATCACCGACAGGCAGCTGTAGAAGAAGATCTGTGACTGAGATCAGAGGAAGGTTGCTGGCGCTCTGCTCATCAAGCTCAAGATGGCAAGCTGTGGCTATGGTTAGCAGATATTGTGCGCTGCTTCTGAGGGTTTGCTGGCGGACGGTGTCACAGTGTTGTTCTGCATCGGCAGCATAGCCATTGTGGCGGTGGAGTGCGCCACAGCAAGAGTCTTCTACAGGTATGTCAACTGCGTAACCAAGCCTGCTCAGTATCTGTAGAGTGCTTTGGATCAATCTATCTTCAACTTGAGACCCCACACAACCAGTAAACAACTGAACACTCCGGCCTGTGGGCTTTGATGCGGGGTAAAAACCGGCTCGATGGCTGGGTTTTGATGGTAGATGATCGGCAATAGAGAGCAGTCGACGAATTCGTGGTAGAGGCAGGTAACTTGCCAGAGCAACCAACCCGGAGCGGCGAAATATCTGGAAAACTCTATTCCAAATGTTAATGCGTCTGACACTGGATAATTGATCGATAACAGATTTCAGCAGATATCTGTGGTGGTGTTTTGTCGTGATCACTTCCCGGCTGGTATCCAGCAGTTTGCCGTAACGAACGCCGGATGGGCATGCGGATTCACAGGCGCGACAACTGAGGCATCGATCAAGATGTATTTCGATATTCGAATGGAGATCGATCTCCTCTCTGACCAATGCCTGAATCAGACTGATCCTGCCGCGGGGAGAATCAGCCTCGCTGGCCAGCAGGCGATAGGTAGGGCATACAGGTAGGCAGAGACCGCATTTTACGCAACGGTCTGCTTCAGCAAGCAGGTCTTCTGGTGTCACAATGGGTAGAGTTATAGGGAAAGATCACCATTTTACCTGAATTTTCGTGAGAGTTGGAGACGACTTACAGATTTATATGAAAATAGGGATGAAGGCGTCAGAAATTGTGGATATAGGTCAATCTCATCTGCTTTACTTGGTTGTGAAGCGAATAACGCTTAAGATTCCCAAAGAGATTATGGCCTTTTAGAGTGGAACTCAAAGGTCATAGTGTTCATTACATAGACGAGGCCACCCTATGTCCTACTATCGCTACCATCTTTTCTTCTGTGTCAATCAGCGAGAGGATGGACGTGCCTGCTGTGGAGAACACGGTGCAAAATCGATGCGCGACTATCTGAAGGCGAAGGTTAAGGAGGCGGGTCTGAATGGGCCTGGGGGGGTCAGGGTGAATACAGCCGGTTGTCTTGATCGCTGCGATCTGGGGCCGGTGATGGTTATCTATCCCGATGCGGTCTGGTATACCTATGTAGATCGTGAGGATATTGATGAGATCCTGCAGCGACATCTTATCAACGGGGAGAGGGTTGAAAGATTGGCTGTATGATCTTCCTGTCTGGTGAAGGTATAGAGTAGAAACATAGCCTGAATCAGTTGGTAAATTGGCGCTACGGGAATTATATTCCCGTAAAGGTGTTTTGATTTTTTCTAAAGCGCTAACTGATGCTGCCGCTATGATGTAGAAGCCGAGGATTGAGTGATTTAAGTGGCTTGCAATCCCTGATGCAAAAGCGTGACCTGTGTTTGTATTAAGGTGAAAAAATTGCCATTTGATTGCTTATAATTCCTTGCAATAGTCGAGTGTTTGTATACTATTAAGAAATTAGTCTAAGTATCCTTCCTTAATGGACTGTTTCGTATGGGATTTTGGAGTTTGCCATGTCAGGTTTAGCCCGGGTTGTCACCCCTTTTATTCTTATGTTCCTGCTTGCTGCCTGCGGTGGTGGTGATGCTGAGACACCTTGGGATGGCACTGGGGGTACTACTGATGGGACTGGTGACACAATTGATGATGTGGGTGCAGATCAGGCGACTATCTACCTTGGCAACGGATCAGGATCCTCGTTTGAAATTGGCGAGCTGAATGTTGCAGTCGCATCTCTGTCTGCAGGTGGCCAGACTTCAGTCAGGGCAACACTCGCAGATTTAGAAGGCAACCTTTATCAGGATGTTGCCTCAGTCGCTTTCTCCACAGATTGTTTGGCTTCTGGATTGGCGACCATAGATACAACCGTAGACACAACTGATGGGGTGGTAACCGCAACTTATATTGCTCAAGGCTGTTCCGGTACAGATACTATACGTGCTACTGCAACAGTAAATGGTAATACCTCAACAGCAACAGGAAACGTGAATATCCAGCCTGCTGAGATCGGTTCCATGCAGTTTGTCTCTTCTGAGCCTTCTGTTATCGGTATCCGTGGCGTAGGCCTGACAGAGGTATCAAAAGTCTCATTTCAAGTGCTTGATACCAATGGTAACCCAGTTTCTCAGCAAGTGGTTAATTTTTCACTGAATTCTGATATTGGTGGGGTTTCAATACCGCCAGGTTCTGAGAAATCTACAAGTGATATCAATGGTATTGTAAGGACAGATGTTAAGTCTGGTACTGTACCTACTACTGTTCGTGTTACAGCTTCACTTGAGACCAATTCACTGATTTCAACCCAATCAGATGGGCTGGTAATCTCAACGGGTGTATCAGATCAAAACAGTATCTCTCTTAGTGCTGAAATATTGAATCCAGAAGGGATGGATTACGACGGTACAGAGGTAGATGTTACCGTTCATGCTGCTGATCACTTCAATAACCCAGTACCAGATGGGACGGCGGTTTACTTTACTACTGAGGGTGGGCAGATTCAGTCGCAGTGCCAGACAGACGATGGGGCCTGTACGGTAGTTTGGACCAGTTCTAATCCCAGACCCTTGGAAGATTTGCTACCTGGTGGCATGGGACGAGTGACGATTCTGGCTACGATGTTGGGTGAAGAGTCATTCGTTGATGCTAACGGTAATGGCGTTCTGGATAGTGGAGATACTCCGTTTGCCTCTATTCCAGAGGCCTATCGTGATGATAACGAGGATGGTGTCCGAGATCCGGTTACCGAAGAGTTCGTCGACTTTAATGCCAATAACATCTATGACGGTAGCAATGTGGATCCAAACTATAATGGCGCGCTATGTTGCGACGCTAGTGCTGTAACAGAGGCTGAGCAGGCTGTTGCATCCGGTGAGGATCCGGGGGTTTGCTTTGGGGTTACCCCGGTAACTATCGTTACATGTAGCGCAGAAAAGAACATCAATGTTCGTGATAGTTTAGTGCTTGCTATGTCTGAATCATTTCCTGTTATTTTGTATGAAGGGCAGGATGTAAATGTCAGTGGAGGATTTTTAGAGATCAATCTTCCAGGTGGTCTTTCGAGTTATATTTTTACTATAAGAGGTGCAGTGTATGGTCAGGTTATGCCCGCCGGGACAAGAATCACTTTCACCACAACAAATGGCAAGATAGAAACAAATAGCTCTTTTGAGGTCCCAAGTACTAACGCTAATGCCGGTCTAAATTCTGATGTTGTTGACTACAGGGTTGCATTTACACCAACGATCAACAGGCAGGAAGGGGATGAGACCGGTATCCTGACGATAACAGTTACGACCCCTCTCGGTACAACATCAAATGGTTATGTAGTTATTAACGACTAAATAACCTTTTATACATTAAAACCTGCCTGTCTCAGGCAGGTTTTTTTATGTCTAGATATCCTGTGTATATTGATTTGGACAAGAACTTTTATTATAAGGTTGAGTTGTTATTTTTGTATTAAGTACTACTGTTTCCTTGACGCCCACGTATCTCATCGACACAATGAACCAAATGATTTCCAACCAGCAAGCATGATGCTCAGACAATCATTGTGAACAGTGCACACCCCCTCGTCAAAATTAGAGATCTCCACTTCTACCATGGAGATCGCCCCATATTCCAAGGGATGGATATCGACATTCCCAGGGGCAAGGTCACCGCGATCATGGGGCCCAGTGGGACAGGTAAGACCACCTTACTGAAATTGATCGGCGGCCAGCTGCGACCCTCCAAGGGCACCATCGAAGTGGATGGTGAGAATGTCCATAAACTCTCACGAAAGGCGCTCTATAAGCTGCGTATGCGAATGGGGATGCTGTTTCAGAGTGGGGCACTCCTGACCGATCTTACTGTCTACGATAACGTTGCCTATCCTTTGCGTGAACACACCAACCTTCCGGAATCTATGATCCGACGTCTGGTGTTGATGAAGCTGGAGGCCGTTGGCCTGCGCGGTGCACGGGATTTGATGCCCTCCGAGCTGTCCGGTGGTATGGCAAGAAGAGTAGCGCTCTCGCGGGCTATATCCCTTGATCCAATGATGGTGATGTATGACGAGCCTTTCACCGGACAGGATCCCATATCCATGGGCGTGTTGGCTCAATTGGTGAGACGATTGAATGATGCGGTTGGCTTGACCAGCATCCTGGTTTCTCATGATGTAGAAGAGACGGCAGGTATATCAGATCTGATTTATGTGATCTCTGGCGGAAAGGTGATTGAGTCCGGCTCCCCTGATGCCTTGATGGGCTCCGATTCACCGGCTGTGAAACAGTTCATGAGCGGATTGCCAGATGGACCTGTCGGCTTTCACTATCAGGCACCGACTTTGTCAGAAGACCTGTTGAGCATGAGAGGGGCGGGATAGTGTTTGATCTATTGGCCAATTTCGGACGCGTAGGGCTTGGTGCCCTGGAAAGACTTGGACGAGGTCATCTACTACTGGTTCAGATCCTTTTCGGCTTGACCAGTCTGCTGCCCCGTTTAAAGCTTTTAGCTGCACAGATCCACAGTATCGGCGTACGCACCACGACAATTATCGTGGTCTCAGGTCTGTTCGTAGGTATGGTGCTGGGGCTGCAGGGCTACTATGTGCTGTCACAGTTTGGCGCCGAGGATAGTTTGGGTGTGATGGTGGCAGCGTCCCTGGTGCGTGAGCTGGGGCCTGTTGTTACCGCATTACTGTTTGCAGGGCGTGCCGGGTCAGCTTTGACTGCTGAAATCGGCCTGATGAAGGCGACTGAGCAGCTGTCAGGTCTGGAGATGATGGCGGTTGATCCGATTCGTCGCATCTTGTCGCCGCGATTCTATGCCGGTTTTTTATCCATGCCTCTATTGGCCGCCATGTTCAGTGCGATAGGGGTTATCGGTGGCTATTTCGTCAGTGTGGGTCTATTGGGTGTTGATGATGGGGCCTTCTGGAGTCAAATGCAGTCGAAGATCGACTGGAATGAAGACGTCCTCAATGGCGTAATCAAAAGCTTTGTGTTCGGGTTCGTATGCGCCTGGATAGCACTTTTTCAGGGATACGATGCGATCCCGACGTCGGCGGGTGTCAGTCAGGCGACTACCCGGACGGTTGTTCATTCAGCGTTGGCTGTGCTGGTGCTGGATTTTGTACTGACGGCGTTGATGTTTGGAGAATAATCATGCAGACAAAACAGTTGGAAATTACCGTCGGTTTCTTTATGGCGTTGGGCCTTGTGGCGCTCTTTTTTCTGGCGATGCAGGTGAGTAATCTTGCCAGTATTTCAGCAAATGAAGGTTATAAGATAACCGCCCGTTTCGATAATATCGGCGGTTTGAAGGTCAGGTCTCCGGTATCAATGGCTGGTGTAAGGGTGGGTCGTGTCGCTGGAATTACCTATGATCAGAGTAGCTTTGAGGCGGTAGTGACTCTCGCTATAGATCCTGAGTTCAATCAGATTCCAGATGACAGTATCGCTAAGATATACACTTCAGGTCTGCTGGGTGAGCAGTATATCGGTCTTGATCCTGGTGGCAGTCTTGAGAGTCTGGAGCAGGGAAGTGAATTGATGATGACCCAGTCTGCACTGGTTCTGGAAGAGATTATCGGACAATTTCTCTTCAGCAAGGCTGAGGAGAACGCAATCTCCGATGAGCCTTGAAGCCGTGAGTGAAGCAAGGATAGAAAAAGCAGACGGATCTCAATTTCAAGTGCATGGCGCGATGACATTCGAACATGCAAAGGTTCTGTTGCAACAGTCAGAAAAGTTGTTTGTTGCTCTACCAGAGATCGAAATCGATCTTTCTCAGGTCGAAAAAGCGGACAGTGCGGGTCTTGCATTGATGCTGGAATGGATGGCCTGGGCTGCAGAGCGGGAAACTAAGGTCAGTTTTATCGGTGTGCCTGAGGCTATTCTATCAATAGCCCACTTATGCCAGATTGAATCCCTGCTTGATGGTTATATCGCCCATCCGAGTCAGGTTTAAATGGAATTTTGTCAATTAATGTCGGGTTATTAACATTTAGGCCTTGAAATGTGATCATTTTTAAGATTCAATATTCAATCCTATCCAGTTGTTCCCCTCGATATAGTTAATTCGTCTCACGGTGTGTCACTGGATTCAAACAGATTAATAGTGGCGGATAGCATCCGTTCAAAAAATCCCCAAGCATTCAGTTGGAGATCCTCAATCAATGAGTGAGCAGATTGTTCATATAACTGACGACTCTTTTGAGTCTGACGTACTTCAATCAAGTCAGCCAGTTCTGATCGACTACTGGGCCGAGTGGTGTGGTCCATGTAAGATGATTGCCCCAGTACTGGATGAAATCGCTAAGGAATACGGCGATAAGCTAAAGGTGGCTAAACTTAATATTGACGAGAACCCCAACACCCCGCCCCGTTATGGGATCCGTGGTATACCAACCTTGATGCTTTTCAAGAATGGTGAAGTTGAGGCGACTAAAGTCGGGGCCGTATCAAAATCACAACTTGTGGCATTCATCGATAGTAATTTATAGATAGAGCTCAGGTGCAGGACGTATCACCACTGTCTGCCAGCTTCCGATCATTGTAGACTCCTCGCACTGTTCAGGCCTGAACTGATAAAGAATCAAAATATATAGTAATCAACAATCCCGGAACGGGCCTATTTCCTTCCAAACTCATTTCTCAGACAACAACAACTCCTAAATCATTATGAACCTTACCGAATTAAAGAAAATGCCTGTGCCAGCACTGGCTGACCTTGCAACAACCATGAAAATAGAGGGTATGGCGAGGACCCGCAAGCAGGATCTGATCTTCGCTATTCTCAAAGCCCACGCAAAAAAGGGTGAAAGCATCTTCGGTGATGGGGTGTTGGAGATTCTCCAGGATGGGTTTGGTTTTCTGCGTTCTGCAGACAGCTCCTATCTCGCCGGTCCTGATGATATCTACGTCTCGCCGAGTCAGATTCGTAGATTCAGTCTACGTACAGGCGATACCATCTCCGGTAAAATTCGTCCTCCTAAGGATGGTGAGCGTTACTTCGCGCTGTTGAAGGTTGATAAAATCAACTACGACAAACCGGAGAATGCGAAAAGTAAAATTCTATTCGAGAACTTTACTCCACTGTTTGCCAATCAGCGTTTTCATCTGGAGATTGGTAATGGCAGCACCGAGGATATTACCGCTCGAACCATCGATCTGTGTGCGCCAATTGGTAAAGGACAACGCGGCTTGATCGTCTCCCCGCCAAAAGCGGGTAAGACAATGATGTTACAAAATATCGCCCAGTCGATCACCAATAATCACCCAGAGTGTTATGTGATGGTATTGCTAATCGATGAACGCCCTGAGGAGGTCACGGAAATGGCCCGCTCGGTACGCGGGGAAGTCATTTCGAGTACCTTTGATGAACCGGCTACCCGACATGTTCAGGTTGCTGAAATGGTAATTGAGAAGGCCAAACGGTTAGTCGAACACAAGAAGGATGTGGTGATTCTACTTGATTCCATTACTCGTCTGGCGCGTGCCTACAATACGGTAATTCCTTCCTCAGGTAAGGTATTGACTGGTGGTGTCGACGCGAATGCACTACATCGCCCAAAACGCTTTTTTGGTGCTGCCCGAAACGTCGAGGAGGGTGGCTCTCTGACCATTCTTGCCACAGCGCTGGTAGATACAGGCTCTCGTATGGATGATGTAATCTATGAAGAGTTTAAAGGCACTGGCAATATGGAAGTCCATCTTGATCGACGTATCGCAGAAAAACGTATCTTCCCTGCAATAAACATAAATCGTTCTGGTACCCGCCGCGAAGAGTTGCTGATGAAGCCGGATGAGCTGCAGAAGATGTGGATTCTGCGCAAGATACTTCATCCTATGGACGAATTGGCAGCGATGGAATTCCTTTTTGATAAGCTGAAAGTCAGTAAGACTAACGATGAGTTCTTTGATGCCATGAAGGGCTGAAAATAGACTATTAGGCCGTCGGGCTTGTAGCAATAAAAAATGGGGGCCTAAAGCCCCCATTTTTTATTGCCTGTTTATTTTATCTCACTGCCTTAACCTAAAAAGATCAGCTGGACAGAATGAAGAGGCGATTTGGGTTTTTGGTTTAATCAGACTGTGTCATTGAAGAGGCAACAACCAGTGGATTCTCTGCGGCTATACTTTAGACAGAGTGTAGCTAAGGTCGAGGCAAGAGGTTACAGTTTGGCTTTTAAGGCGTGTTGTTTTGTTTAAAGTAGTCTGAAAATACTCTGTTTGTTGTTGGGTTAAATAATTAATGAAAGCCATGATTCTGGCCGCTGGCCGTGGCGAGCGCATGCGGCCATTGACCGACAAGTTGCCAAAACCTCTGTTACCCGTGGCTGGAAAGCCACTTATTGTTCATCATATCGAAAAGCTCGCGGCTGCCGGCTATCGGGAATTGGTGATCAATCATGCCTATCTGGGGGAGATGATCGAAGCTCACCTGGGTCGGGGTGATCAGTGGGGGGTTGATATTCACTACTCTGCTGAAGGCAAAGCCCTGGAGACTGGGGGTGGTATTTTCAAGGCACTCTCCCTATTGGGTGAGGCGCCGTTTGTTGTGATCAATGGGGATGTCTGGTGTGATTTTGATCTTTCCGGCCTCTCACTTTCGGTTAATGACCTAGCGCATTTGGTTATGGTTCCAAATCCTGGTCACAATCCACGAGGGGACTTTTACTTACAGGGCAACCGGATCTCAGAGCATCAAGGAGAGTGTCTGACATTCAGCGGTATTGGTGTCTACCACCCCAGGCTTTTTGAGGGCTGTCGCTGCGAAGCTTTTCCTTTGGCACCTCTGATACGCAGAGCGATATCTCAGAGTGGTGTTTCAGGTGAACGTTACAACGGCAACTGGGTTGATGTAGGAACACCGGAGCGATTACGCGCACTGGAACAGGATATGTAGCACCACACTAAATGGGCAAATCATGGGTCAGGAGATCTATTCCAGCAACTTTTCAGAATCAGACTTCGCAGAGTTTCAGCGGCGACTGATATCTGAAACCCGTCTTCTTGACGAGTGGTTCATGGATGGCTTGATCGGTGATCAGGGTCAGATCGGGGGATTGGAGCTCGAAGCTTGTATACTCGATAGTCAAGGTAATCCAGCGCCGCTCAACCAGGTTTTGCTGCAAGGCTTGGATAAGCGGTATGTGGTGCCAGAACTGGCAACCTTTAATCTGGAAATCAACACAACCCCCCGTTCCCTGAGGCAGGGTGCTTTAAACGAGATGTACCAGGAACTACTGGGCATCTGGCAAGAGTGCAACCAGCAAGCTGAAAAATTTTCAGATCAAATGGGGATGTTTGGCATATTGCCCACCCTTCGCCAAGCAGATCTCAGTCTGGAAAATATGTCACCGCTGAACCGCTATCGGGCGTTGAATGATCAAGTATTCAAGTTACGTAATGGGCAGCCGGTTGAACTGCATATTGATGGTCCTGAGTCACTCGACCTTTGTCATGATGATGTGATGCTTGAATCGGCGGCAACCTCTTTTCAAATCCACCTGCAGGTGGCTGTCAGCCAGGCTGCAAAACTCTATAATCTGTCTAAGATCGTCTCTGCTCCGATGGTTGCATTGAGTGCTAACTCACCCTACCTGTTTGGTCGGAATCTCTGGGATGAGACAAGAATTCCTCTCTTCGAACAGTCAATTTCGGTGGGGGCTTCCGATTTGACCAAGCGAGTCAGTTTCGGGATTCGCTTTATCTACCAGTCTATGATGGAGAGTTTTCGAGCCAATTTGCAGCGCTATCCCGTCCTGCTTCCCCGGTTATTGGATGAGCCAATTGAAAAACTGGCTCATTTGCGACTGCACAATGGCACCATTTGGCGCTGGAACCGTCCCTTGATCGGCTTTGATAAAAACAACAAGATCCATCTCCGTATTGAGCATCGGGTTGTGCCTGCTGGCCCCAGCATGCCGGATATGATTGCCAATGCCGCTTTCTATTTTGGCCTTGTAACCGGTCTGGCTGAACGATATGAGCGGCCTGAAGAAGAGATGGGATTTATTCGCGCGCGTAGTAATTTCTATCAGGCTGCCAGGTATGGTTTGCGATCCCAACTCTATTGGTTTGGCTGGCAGCGTCTTCCTGCTGCACAGTTGATTGGCGAACAGCTGTTACCTATTTCAAAAGACGGACTGCTTTCACTTGGCATCGATCCTGAGTCAGTCGACCATTGGTTGGAGATTATCCGTAAACGGGTAACTCTGGGTGTCAATGGGGCTATCTGGCAAAAGCAGTGGGTAGCGAAGTATGGAGTGGATATGCAGGGATTGACCAAGGCCTACCTTGAGAGGCAAGAGCGTGGCAAGCCTGTCCATGAATGGGATATTTAGTTTTGTAGAATCAGTATGTTAAAGCAATACGACTACTTACCAGACAAGCTGCTCTCTTTGCAGGCTCATCAACTAGCCGATAGTCTGCCTGGCCCAAGTTTGATTCACCTGCCTGGAAGGAAACAGCCGCCGCTATTTGTTTCCGTATTGATGCATGGCAATGAGCAGGTGGGTTGGGAAGCGATTCGATTGTTGTTGAGACGCTATCAGGGTGGCAAAGAGCTGCCTCGTTCATTGAGTATATTCATTGGGAATGTGTCAGCGGCTACGCGGCATAAGAGGTTGTTGCCGGGGCAACCTGACTATAATCGAGTCTGGCCTGGTAGTGAGCTTGAGGAGAGCCCTGAGAAGCAGATGATGGCTCAGGTGGTTGAAATAATGCGGCAGCGTCAACCCTTCGCCAGTGTCGATGTTCATAACAATACCGGTCTCAATCCTCACTATGCCTGTGTTAACAGATTGCATGGTCCATTTCTGCATCTTGCACTACTTTTTTCCCGCACGGTGGTCTACTTTCTTCGTCCAAAGGGGGTTCAGTCGATGGCATTTGCAGAACTTTGTCCCTCGGTTACCCTAGAGTGCGGCAAAGTGGGCAGTGCATATGGTGTCGAACATGCGTTGCAGTACCTGGAGGCTTGTCTGCACCTGGCGGAGCATCCACTTCACCCTGTTGCACACCAGGATATTGATCTGTTTCATACCGTGGCACAGGTTAAGATAACCAAGGATACCAGTTTCGGCTTTATACCCAATGAGAGCCAGCTGGTATTCGATCCCGATCTCGATCATATGAATTTTCGAGAGTTGCCTGTGGGAACATTCCTCGGATGGGTTAATGGCAGAGGACTTGAAGCACTGGAGGTCAGGGATGAGAGTGGCTCCGATGTGGGCTGTGACTATTTTCATATCGAAGAGGGGCAGCTCTGCCTCAATCGCATGGTAATGCCCTCGATGCTGACAAAAGACCTGGAAGTGATAAGAGAGGATTGTCTCTGCTATCTGATGGAGCGCTATATGGCCCATGTGGATGATGATAATCAAGGGGCCTCTGAATAGTCCTGGCCGAGTTGTTTTCAGGGCTACTTCAGAGAGTACCAAAATTGCCCCAGAAGCTCATGCAGGCCCAGTGAAATGTTCATTGCCGCAGTCATGCTGGGGATGAATCTTTCATAGTTGGGTCGCTCTCCCTGCAGCTGGTATTCAAAGTTGATCGGCGCCGGAATTAACTGCACACCATGGCGCTTGAAAGCATCCGCAGCTCGAGGCATATGTGCAGCATCGGTAATTAATATAACTTTTTTGATATCCAGCCCATCGATGAGCTGGGCAATGTTACGGGCATTCTCCCAGGTGTTTCTACTACGCTTGTCCATATGCTGGACAGATATGCCATAGTCCAGAAGTAGAATCTTTGCTGAGATCTCAGCTTCTGAATCACCCTTGCCACCAGGCTTGCCTCCGCTTGGAATAATCGGTAATCCGGTCTCTCTAGCGATATTTGCAGCATAGCGAAGACGGCTCAACAATCGCAAACTTGCAGTGTCAGATCCATACTCCGGTGCTTCACGGTAGCGCCCTCCTCCAAGAACAACGATTGCCTGAGCCTGATTGTCTTGTATCTGCTGTCTGCTCAGGGGAGGGTGCTTTTGAAGGGTTGAGAAAATCAATTCCCCGGTGATCGGTAGACTCAGTGTTATCTGCAGAAGTAGCGCTATTACAACCAATTTACGACCAAAGGCGGTAGCCCATAGCAGCAAGCCGATAAGGCCAAGCATAAGGGGGCCTGCCGGGGGCAGGATCAAAGTGCTGATTAATTGGGTGTTGAGGCCGTCCACTCTGTTAACTGTGGTTAGGTGTTCAGTAGTGGATTTGCTTGTAGGTCAGCATGGTAGGAGGAGCGCACCATAGGACCACTGGCGACACTGGTGAAGCCCATCTCTTCAGCCATTCTACCCAGTTCTGCAAACTCCTCTGGGGTGACGAATCGATCCACAGGTAAGTGGTCACGACTGGGTTGCAGATACTGACCCAGAGTGAGCATTTCACAGCCATGCTTGCGAAGATTCTGCAATACTTGCAGAACCTCTTCTTGTTTTTCCCCCAGTCCCAGCATCAGTCCCGATTTTGTTGGGACTTTGGGTTGCTCCTGTTTGAATCGCATCAGCAGATCCAGTGAGCCTTGGTAGTCAGCACCTGGGCGGGCCTGACGATAGAGACGAGGCACAGTTTCAAGATTGTGATTGAAGACATCCGGTGCTGACTCAAGTAGTGGCTTTAGGGCTTGTGCTTCACGTCCTCGAAAATCCGGGACCAGGATCTCAATCTTGGTTAGTGGCATCTGTTCACGAATCGCTGCGATGCATTGTGCAAAATGGGCGCCTCCCCCGTCACGGAGATCGTCCCGATCCACCGATGTGATCACAACATATTTGAGTGCCATCGCAGAGATTGCCTCAGCAAGTTGTTGTGGTTCTTGTTGATCCAATGGTTGGGGTTTGCCGTGGGCCACATCGCAAAATGGACAGCGCCGGGTACAGATATCCCCCATGATCATAAAAGTTGCAGTGCCATGCTGAAAACACTCCCCAAGGTTGGGGCAGGCAGCCTCTTCGCAGACAGAACTTAGACCTTTATCGCGCAGTATTCGGCGGATGCGGCTCACATCACGGCCCAAAGGTGCTTTGGCCCGTATCCAGCTGGGCTTTCTCAGGGTGGTTTGGGTTGGTTCGACCTTTACCGGAATACGGGCAAGTTTAGTTTTACCCCGTTGATGACTCTCTGGCTGGGTGCGTGAAGGTGGTAGAAGGTCTTTAGTCGTACTCATTGGGTTCATCCGGATCAACGAAGCTGAGAGTGTAGCCTAAACGCTCCGCCAAGTGTTGCGCCAATTCCCGGCCAAGACTGGGTAAATCTGCATCTATATTCAAGTCAGCTAACTGAGTGACCTGCAGCCCCGGATAGCCACATGGATTGATTCTGCTGAAAGGTTCGAGATCCATATCCACATTGAGGCTGAGCCCATGATAACTGCATCCCCTGCGTACGCGCAGACCAAGAGAGGCGACCTTTGAGGTCTCTATGTAGACGCCTGGTGCATCTTTTCTGGCGTTGGCTTTGAGCCTATGCTCGGCCAGTAAGCTGATTACAGCGGCTTCCAGGTGGGTTACCAGACCACGAACACCTAAATGAGCCCGACGTAGATCGAGTAACAGATAGGCGATGAGTTGTCCTGGGCCGTGGTAGGTGACTTGACCGCCCCGGTCACTGTTGACTATTGGGATATCGCCCGGGTTGAGCAGGTGCTCTGGCTTGCCTGCCTGACCAAGGGTAAAAACAGGGGGATGCTCAAGCAACCAGAGTTGGTCGGGGGAGGAAGGGCCTCGTTGATTGGTGTAGTCCTGCATTGCCTGCCAGGTTTTGGCATAGGGTTGGATACCCAGAGACTTCACCAGCAACATTGCAGTTAAAGTGCCATGACAACTTTTTCGTGGGCACTAAGGTCAACGTAGATTGCATCGAGCTGAGCCTTGCTTTCTGCACGCAGGGTAACGGTAACCGAGACCCATTTACCACCTTTACTGCTACGGCTGTTGACGGCTGTTTCAGTGATACCCGAAGCATGACGACTGATCAACTCCACCACCATCGCCTCGAATCCCGGTTCAGCCTTGCCCATTACCTTGATGGGAAAATCACAGGGAAATTTTAATAGTGTCTCTTCTTCTTCCAACGGGTTACTCCAGCCAGAGAAGGGCGCTGTCTTTTATCTGTTGCCAGAGGTTGCCTTCAGGGATTGTCTTTAGAGCAATCAGAGTGGCGGAGGTAACCGGTTCGCCATCCAGAGTGACCATGACCTTTCCAAGAGATTGCCCCTCTTGTACCGGCGCCATGATCTTGGGTTCGATCTCGAGGTTTGCATCCAGGTTTTTATATTGATGCCTGGGAATAGTCACATTCAGGTCTTCACTCAGACCCAGTGGTAACTTATCACGCGCTCCTTTCCAGATCCTGACCCGATTGAGTGCTTCACCAGCAGCATACAGTTGGTGGGTTTCATAAAAACGAAACCCATAGTTCAACAGACTTTGGCTTGCCTGGGCTCTTGCCTCTTCACTTTTGGTACCCATAATTACGGAGACCAGGCGCATATTCTCTTTCATTGCAGAGGCTACCAGGCAGTATCCTGCTCCCTCGGTATGGCCGGTCTTCATGCCGTCAACGCTACTATCCCGCCACAGCAGTTTATTTCGGTTGTGCTGCTCTATATTATTGAATAAAAAGGATTTCTCTTTGTACCATTGATAATATTCCGGAAACTCATGAATCGTCGCTCTGGCAACCTTGGAAATATCAGCTGCCGTGGTGTAGTGGTTTTTGTGGGGTAGCCCGGTGGAGTTCATAAAGTGGGTATCAACCATTCCCAGGCGCTGAGCGTGATTGTTCATCAATTCAGCAAAGGTGCTTTCACTGCCGGCGATATGTTCTGCAAGTGCTACACAGGCATCGTTGCCGGATTGAATGATCATTCCTTTGATCAGGTCTAACATTTTGACCCGTTTGCCAACTTCGATGAACATCCTCGATCCTGGTGTGCGCCAGGCCTTTTCACTTACCAGCACAGTATCTTCGAGATTAATATTACCCTGCTGTAACTCCCGAAAAATGGTGTAGGCGGTCATGATCTTGGTCAGACTGGCCGGTTCGAGTCGCTTGTCTGAATTTCGTTCGGCAAGGATTTTACCGCTGTGAAAGTCCACCAGCAGATAGCCGGTAGCAGAAACCTCAGGAGGTGCTGGTAAGGGGGTGGCAGCCTGCAAGGGTAGCGAGATTAGAGCTACAAGCCATATGAGCGAGAGGTTGAAATATTGCGCAAGTTGATACATGGGTGTTTTTATTTAATTCGTTAAGTTGGTTCTATTGTAGTGAAGTAGCGGGGCGTTTCATATTGTTTGATGTGAAGTGACCCTCTAGTGTGGTGCGTCATATAAATCCTATATTTAGACAAGGCCAATCTCAGTTTGCGTTTAAATCACCTGCCTCGCCCTGCGGGAAGCCACTCAAGCCGCGATTGCGGCGTTGCACCCCTTGGTAAGGGAACAACCATTACCTGCGGGCTGCGCCTTGCACTCACGGCTTGAGCGGCTTTCTAA
>NZ_JBSYOQ010000065.1:0-58633 GCF_058244645.1 Candidatus Thiodiazotropha sp. AKAK3 | reverse complement strand
AGAGGGGTTGGGGAGAGGGTGTACGCGAAGCGTTTCATCTGGTTGAAAGATAAAACCGCATTGATCGTTCATATTTATCTTGCTGATTGTTGGAGAAAATAGGGTGTTCATTCTCCCCCTCTCCCCCGACCCCTCTCCCGCGAGGGGAGAGGGGGGGCGGTACAAACCGGTAACATCGTTTACAGATTAGACCGGGTAGATCGTTTACAGGTAGATAATGCATAGGTAAGGAGGAAAGACCTATGCGCTGGAAACGCGAGACCCCAATGGATAAAAAAATGATGTGAATAGGCGATTGGCTGAGTGGTGATTTCAGCAAGTCAGAGCTAGCGAGATATTACGGCGTCAGTCGACCAACAGTTCATAAATGGATCAGTCGATATGTGCAGGCAGGCACACTTCGGCCTCACTTTTAAAAATCATATTGTTAGGGTTTCAAGCCTGCCCTTGCTCGGTGTTGCGGCTCTTGACAAGGGAACAACCATTGCCTGCACTCCAAGGGCACTTCCTGCGGGGCGCGAGCCGCGCCTTGATCAAGGGCAGGCTTGAAACCCTGAAGACAACATACTTAGTCGCCGGGTTAATAGTTATATGGGGGTAATAATACCATCGCCGCGATTATTCGATGGGGCTGATCTATACTCGCTCGGAAAAGGAGGCTCAATCATGAACTACTCTATATTCATTTTATTGTCATTTGTTATATCTGCCACAAATCTGTTTGCAGCTGATATGTCGGGAGGGCGGGATCATCCTGAATTACCACGTGTGGCTGGTGCTGAGATACTTGGTTTCAGTTACAGCGAATACGACTCCGCAAACTTTCTGAAAGCTGAAGGTAAGAAAAAAATAGTAGTAGAGAATCCGGAAGGAAAACGAACCCGTATCCTCTATTTGGCAAAGGCTGGAGATACACCGTTGATGGTGCAGAAAAATTATAATACTGCCCTATCTGATTTGGGAAAAGCTAAAGAAATATATAGTTGTAAAAAAAAGAAGTGCAACAAGCATATACTTTCGACAACGCTATGGTCGCGGGATAGTATGATTCCAACTGAGGGGGTTAAACAACCGTTTTACTTGTTGGCGTTCTCACATAATTATAATTCTCCAGCCTATCGTTACAGTGAAGTGGTGACGGAAAATTCACGATATCATGTTGGTGTGTTTACTGCTGTTCTCGCTGAGAACAATGCAAATAAGAAATATAGAAAACGTACTGTGATACTGGTTGAAATACTGGAGGCCAGTAACTTCGAAGCGACATTGGAGTTTGTGGATGCTTCTGCTATGCAGCAACAATTTCAGGAGTCCGGGCATATTGCCTTATATGGCATCCAATTTGACCATGACAAAGCAACTTTACGACCTGAGTCAAAGGAGACCTTGGCGGAGATAGTTAAAGCACTTGAATCTGACTCTTCTCTGCAACTATATGTAGTCGGTCACACCGATGATGTCGGTAGCCTGAGTTACAACCAGAATCTCTCCTTGAAACGTGCCAATAGTGTTGTCAAAGCACTGGTTGCTGCTGGTATTAATCAAAATCGACTCACAGCAATAGGTGTGGGGCCGGTTGCACCGGTCAGCAGTCATGCAGCTGAGACTGGTCGAGCAAAAAACCGTCGGGTTGAGCTGGTTAAGCGCACAGTAGCAGATTGAGGTTTTGATAAGATGTTTGTGCTGTTATGTTCAGGTTTCTGTATGCCACACCCACCCAGGGGTGTGGATTATGAAGTTAGGATTAAAGTTCCTTGGTCAGTGACCGACTACAGACTAGATAGCCAAAAAAATAATAGGTGGCAAAGTGCATCTGGAAGAACTATTGGTACTGCTCGTCGAGCCATCAATCACCCAGCAACGGGTTATACGGCGACAACTCTCTGAACTGGGTATAGAGCATATAATAACGGTAAACACTGGGGAGGAAGCGCTGCAGGCTATGCGAATTGAACACCCAGACCTTGCCATCAGCACACTCTATCTTTCTGATATGACAGGCACCGATCTGGTGCACGCCATGCGTAATGATTCCGAGCTGGTAGAAATGGCTTTCATGCTCATATCAAGTGAGACCCGTTTTCGTTATCTAGACCCGATTCGGCAGGCGGGTGCAGTAGCTATTTTGCCGAAACCGTTCCAGTTGGCCGAACTTCGTATTGCGATGAACTCAGTAGTGGAATTTATTGATCCCACACAACTTGATTTGGATAACTTCTGTCCTGAGGATCTCAAGGTTCTTGTAGTGGATGACAGCAGTATGGCACGTAAGCACATCAGCCGGATACTCAATGCTCTGGGAATTGAGCAAATCACTGAGGCGAGAGATGGTCAGGAGGCGGTAGAGATAATCGCTAATAACTACTTGGATCTGGTGGTAACGGATTACAATATGCCGAACATGGATGGCAAGGAGTTGGTTGACCACATCCGAACTGCCAGCAACCAGGCCTCTATCCCGGTATTGATGGTAACCAGCGAAGAGAATGAAAGTCGCTTGGCTGCGGTTCAGCAGGCGGGTGTCTCTGCAATCTGCGATAAACCCTTCGAAGCCAGTGTGGTGCGGGATCTGGTTCAGAAGGCTTTGTCAGAGACCTAGTGGGGCATCCCTATAGGTAGTAGTATCATTTTCAATATTACTCTGTTTTGGTTCATCATGTTGTTGATTTACTCTATAATTGCACCCTGAGAATAGGCTGGAATTATTATGAAGTCACCTGTGGATGATCTACTTAAAGCGCATCGGGATTTAACCCACTCAGAAATGAAGAAAGTTGTTTCGCATGTTCAACGTGAGAGTGGGGAGTGGATGCTCAATACTTTGTTGATTGAGGGCACTGACGTGCCTTTCAAATATAAAAGGAAGAAACTGTATAAAAGTCTAGCAGGTCAACGAGTCAACCTGACTTACTACTCCGATAAGGAGAGTGTCGCTGGAATAGATATGGATGTTATGAGGGTTGTGCGAATCAAAGTATCATGACATTGGGTACCCTCGTTTGCCGATAGTGTAAAATGTCTATAGCAGTAAACAGGCCTATGCCGTTGTATATAAATAAATTTGTTTCTCAGTTCAACTCCAAATCATAGTTTCCAAATCTTAGGTGTACTCATTCTGCTTAGGGATGTGTTCCTCTCTACCTCCTATGTCTATACATAGATTTCCACCTGAGTTGTTAATGCAAGAATAATCTGCTGGAATGTTCTGCCTCAGTATCGAAATAAGGGCATAGGCACTGCTTTGCTTTTACGATTGGAACAGTTCCTGTTTGCGAAGGGTACACAAGTCCTTAGCCACTCTATTCGCACTGATTTGCCTTCATATCTTGTAGTGGAAAATATACTGACTAGAGGTGGTTGGTCTGCTAATGAAACATTGCGATATTATAAAGTAACAAGAAACAGTTTTATTGAGCCCGCATGGTTTGCACAGGTGAAGGCTCGAAAGGGTTACTCTATATTTTCCTGGAACAAGTTACTGCCAATTGATAAAGAACAGATACTGAAAAGACAAAATTCCAAAGAGTGGTTCCCAAAAGAGCTGGCACCATTTCAGCAAGAGTCGTCCATAGAGTGGTCAAACAGTCTCGGATTACGCTTCTATGATGAAGTTGTTGGCTGGTTGATCACTCATAGGGTAGCAGAAGATGTCATACAATATACATCACTATTTGTAGCTCAAGAACACAGAACTCTAGCTACAGGTATTTTGCTGATCATTGAGTCTGTGCGACGTCATCAAGAAACTGATGTGAGTCGTGCGATATTTCAAGTCCGTTCATATAATCGGGACATGTTAAAATTAATAAATCGCAGATTCAGTAGCATTATTTCAGTAAGTGCACAATGCATACTATTTAAACAGATGAATGCTGATACTAAAACCACCTGCATAGATAATACGGATATATTATTGAAGCACCAGAATGCAGAAATGTATCGTCCAACTACCTATTCTAGACTATCCGGATTTGCAAAGAATTTAACTGTATGTATATCGTTAACAGCTGCGTTTGGTTGTAATAGAGTCACTGATTATTTAAGGTGCCGGGTTAATAGAATCTGTTACTCTCTCGCAGGGAGACCCGATGAGTAGAGAACCTGATTATGTAGATAGTGGACGCTATCCCCCAGGATGACAGATCTGTCATTCCAAACACCTGTCGAACGATTGCTATCGCTGTTTTGATTTACCACGAATTGATCTACGAGTTCTATGCCGGGGGTATCTCCCAAATTTACATCAAAAGTGTATAGACCGGTATGAGTCCAACCCCACCTTAAATTGGGTCTGCCGGAATTGGGATACTCATCATATAAATCTACTGGGATAGAGAAGCGCATCGGCAGGCTAGCTGTTTGCGGGATAGAAGCAAAACCATGGGGCTGTTGCAGAATAGTCGAGTTGGTTCCCCTGTGACCCAGCACAAGTGAGTTTACTTCTGTAGGCGTGGTGGGATCAGATACATCGAACAGGGAGACCTTCAACCCTTGGTACCAGGCAAAACCTAACCCGCCTCTGTCACCCGAGTTCACAGCATCGACAGCCTCTTTACCAATACCGAGGAGATAGTTCTCTCCCACGGGGTGGAGATATTCCGAGTAGCCCGAAACCTCCAGTTCGCCTAAAGAGACGGGATTTTCCGGATCGGAGAGATCGAGCACGTAGAGAGGATCAACCTTCTTGAAGGTTATCAGGTAACCCCGGTTACCCAGAAAACGGCTGGCGTAGAGCGCTTCTCCCGGTCGCCCAAGACCATCAAGACGGCCGGCCACTTCCAGTCGACCACTATCCGCAGCCTCACGTAACAGGGTCACGCTGGTAGAGCTGCTCTCCGAGCCCAGTCGGCCAATTGAGGTCGCGATACGGAATACCCCCTGATACTCACCCATACGGTAGGGTTTGTAGTCAGGATTGTCACCAAGATTACCAATAACATGAGCTGAACCACGATAACTGGCTGCCTGCCCGTTTTCTACATCACTACCCAGCGCCAGTTTATGAATCTCGTTTATTTGGGCATATACACCGTTTTCCAGTCGGACTTGACCAGCAGCCTCCGCAACCAAATAGATGGCCTCTTGAGAAGCATAGAGTACTTCCGACGACCCGATAAAACAGCTGGTATGAAAGTTGTCAGGATCAGCCAATGGGATGGAGATGATACTGATAATGGTAGGGTCGGGCATACCGACGGTGGCGCTTGGAGCTAGATAGCAACTTTCAGTATCGATGAGGGGCTGCGGCTCATCACCACTGGTTACAGTCGGAATCAACTGAGCCAATGAAGCACTCTCTAATAGGCTGCGGTTGCTATCAAGAGCCGATGTGTAATTGGCATATGGATCCAGCTCATCAAACATAGGGGTAAAGCGGGTAACCAGATAGAGCGTATCCTCTATCACACGACTGGAGATCATTGCTCCGTCAAAACTCAATGTACGTTCGTGGGTGGGGGTGGCTGCTGTGTCCAAGCTGAACAGATTCACCTCACTGCTGCCATGTGACCAATATCTGGGCTCCTCCCAGATTGGTACCAGACTCGTGAACCCAACGTCCACATAGTTATTGTCTGCACCACCCCCCACTGTCACAACTAAATCAGAGAGGCCTTCACCGCGCTGCTTGCGCAGATAAATGCCTTCAGCGGGTTGCTCACCCGGTATTACGGTCTCACTCAATAAACGGTTGGAGGCGGGTTGTTCCTCAATACTGTAGGTGATGAGGCAATCGTCGTAATAGGTATTTGAGTCACATATACCCATATTGTATAGATATTGGCCATCGGTTTTGATTAAATCCGCTTCATCAACCCCCTGCTCCTGTATATTGGTTAGAGATATAGGGCTAGAGCTGTCAATTGGCGCCGGACTAAAATCATCGCTACTATTCACAGGCAGCTCTCGATCAGATCCATATGCCACTATCATCGCCTCAGTTAAGTAGCTTTCCAACATGACATTGTGGCGGAACCGATGCAGGCTGGGATTGTCGGTATCGAAAACAATGAATGTTAAGGGGTGATTATTATAGATAACGGCGCCATCTTCTGCTTCATAACCACCATAGAGTGCAAACTCTCCAGGCGGCAAGGGGCTGCCACTATGCACATCAATCACCTCAGTCGAAGCGAGGGTCTTGCGTGTGAATGGAACCAAATCACTCATTTGACCATTCCAGCTACGCCACACCCCCTCGCTATCCCGCACATGCCAGTTATCCTGTGCACGGGCAACCAGGTAGAGGTTCCTTTCAGATCCTACTGAGGCATCATCTATATGGATGTTGAGCTCAACTGAGATAGAATCATCTGTATTGTATAGAGGGGAGTATTCGCTCGTCTCTGCTGTAGAGAGAGACCATGACATGGTGGCATTTGCCGGCCCACCCGAGGTGGTAACTGACGTTTGATTGGTGGGATCGGCGGCTGTACTGAATGGGCTAAATGCGAATAAAAGTCCTAGTGAACAGATTCTTAATGTTGAAGACAGCATATTTCCCATGATCGATCCCTCGAATTTCAACTGTCCACTCATCATAACCCTCTCAACCCCTGATTGCCAGAGTCTGAGAGATGAATCACCAGAGAGCAGTTTTTTAGAGAACAAAGGGTATCTGATTCTTCATCTTAAAGCCAAATACAGTAAGTAGATGTCAAAGAAAGTATGTCACTCTAGTGAACTATAATATGACAGAGAACTTTTTTTTGGTTTCTATGTTTCGTTACCCGTGCCGCAAACAAGCCACGAACTTTTCTATCGAGCTTATGTTTTTATTCTTTATATTTAATGCAAAAAGAATCAAGAGAATCAAGGACACCCCAACTTCAAAGTAACTGGATTCTATACTCATAGATAGCGTAGTGATATTTCACCCTACAAAACCTTTATGAGAATATTCTGACGAGTGTCCGATGATTTTTATTTACCTTTAATAGGTCAGCAACTCTACATCAGCTGCCACCTTACTGCGATACTCCTGCCGCTTTTCACTCTCCTATACGGTTAAATGCCTAATGAGGTAAGTATGTGCCATATCTCTATACTGTTTGATTGTAATGGGTTATCTCAACAACCACCATTTTCTTATGAGATTATCTGATAAAAACAGAAGTTGTAAGCAGTCAATTTTCGACTGAAAGCGATATACTTTGATACAGGATTTATAATTGTTTTTTTCAGTCGAACAATAAAAACATAGCAAGCTTTTGTTATGACTCGCACTGTTTTGATGGTTAGCTCTGCTGCGGTTATTAATCCTTGCTGTGATGATTCTATAACTGAGTTTTCAAATTTCTTCCTGTATCTGAAGGTGTTTTTCGGATGCCACCCCTGATTGAGAGAATTTTATGAGTGATCAACCTGCAGTAACTGTTTCCAATCGTCTGAGACTTTTAGGTTTTTCCCTGACCGTGTTTCTATCCTCTGCCGCACTTCTGGTGCTTGAGATACTGGCCGGCCGGTTGTTGGCACCGCATATCGGAGTGTCGCTCTACACCTGGACATCAATCATTGGGGTTATCCTCGCAGGTTTGTCGCTCGGTAACTGGCTTGGTGGGGTTTGGGCTGACCGGGGTGCCGACGGTCGGGTGGCAGGTGTCGCCATGGCGATGGCGGGTATCTATGCCATGCTCGCTCTGCCATTCATGGATATCCTAGGCAGTTTACTGAACTCGCAACAGGTAGGTCTGCTCGGATCAAGTTTTGTTTTTGCCTTCGCCCTGTTTGCGCCACCCGCTGTGGCTATTGGTGTTGTGACACCACTGCTTACAACCCGTGCTCTCGATATAGATCCCAGGGCAGGGCATGTGGTCGGGCGAATGCACGCACTGGCGGCAATCGGCAGTATTTTTGGTACCTTCGCTACCGGATACTGGTTGGTTCAGTCGTTCGGTTCTCGGGCTATTCTGTTCGGCACTGGTGTTGGGTTGATTCTTCTCGCCGTACCATTTCTGCTGCGGTTGCGACGGCCGGTAGTTGCCGTATTTATCCTGGTGACTCTGTTCTCCGGTACTCTGAGTCTATCTCAGCAGGGGCTTCGTGGCTCCTGTGATCGGGAGAGCCAGTATTTCTGTATCCGTGTGGTCGATCGCAGTAGTGATGCTCCATTTGGTCAGGCCCGCGGGATGGTGCTTGATCACCTGCTTCACGGCATCAATCATGAAAGCGATCCGAGAGTCATCATCGCCCCCTATGTCCATGCCATTGATGAGATTGTCTATCAACACTTCAATCAAGGTTATGAGGATGGACTCGATTGGTTCTTCCTTGGCGGTGGTAGCTATACTCACCCCCGTGCTGTACAGGCGCTGAGTCCGGGATCTTCCATAACTGTAGCAGAGCTCGATCCGATGGTGACTCTGACTGCGGTGGAGAAGCTATACCTGGAGCCGGAGGCAATGCGCATCCTGCATGAAGATGGACGTCGTGCACTTACTGCTGAATCCAGCAAGTTTGATGTCATCGTCGGTGATGTCTTTCACGATGTTGCTATCCCCGAGCATATGGTGACGTTTGAGTTTGCCGAGATCGTGCGTCAGCGACTAAAACCCGACGGCATCTATCTGATGAATATCGTTGATGCGTTTCCCGACCCTCGTCTTGTCCGTGCCATCACCAAAACCCTGAGAGAGGTGTTCACCCATGTAGACCTATGGATGGAGGGTGTTCCCGAAGCCGAACGGGTAACCTTCGTGTTGAGTGCAACCAATAGTGAGCGACCGGCTGAGATCGTCCGGGCACGATTCGGCTTTGAGCGAACCTGGTATCGCGTTACGGAAAATTTGATGGCGTTGGGAAAACCGCTTGATGAGTTACCGGTGATTACCGATGACTATGCTCCGGTTGAACGTTTGATCGCGGGACTTTTGCTCGGGGGGAGGGGTTGAGATATTTCCTGCACCTGAAGGGGTCGGAGTCGAGAGCTACCATAGCGTGAGTCACCTCGAAACAACACAAGTGTATTTCTCTAGCAGACCAGTCCGTTCTTGCTTCGACTCCGGCCCCGGAGATGAAGAAAACCGCTCAGATCTCTAGCATTAACCCCTCTTGTGCCAATTCGAACTGAGGGTCTCCATCCCTACCCACGCCATGGGTCTTCTTGGCTTCGTTGAATACCGCGTCCAGATCAGTATCGCTACGGGTTGGTTCGTGATGGGTGAGAAATACCCGTTTCACTCCAGCTTCGCGTGCTGCCTCGATACTGGAGGCAAAGGTGCCGTGCCCCCAGCCTTTGCGTTTGGGATACTCGGCATCGGTATAGGCAGTATCAATCACCAGAACATCGGCACCGCGGAAAAAATCCAGCACGCGGCTCCGTTGCTCATCCACCATCTGTTGGTAATCGGCATACTCCGCGTCATCCGGATTATAAATGTTGTATGGCCATTCGTGGTCACCGGTAAAGATAAATACCTTGCCGCCGCATTCCATGCGATAGCCGAAGTTCAGCACCGGGTGGTTTAACAGCATGCAACGCACATTGACCCCGCCGACCAGCACATCCTGACCCTCTTGCATATCCAGGTAGGCCATGCGGGCGTTGAGTTCGGCCTCACGCACCGGAAAATAGGCATATTCCATTTGTCGGGACAGCACCTCACCAATGCCCCGCTGGGTGATGGGGTCGGCAGCGCCGTGGATAGTGACTTCGTTACCCGCTACGAAAATGGGTAAAAACAGGGGCAAGCCCTGAATGTGATCCCAGTGGGTATGGGTGATAAAGATATGGGCCTTGAGGGGGAACTCGGGAATCAGCACCTGACCCAGAGGGAAAATGCCCGTTCCACTATCCAGAATCAGCAGTTCATTATTGTCTCCACGCACCTCAATACAGGTGGTATTGCCCCCATAATGAACGGTCTTGGGTCCGGGTGATGGGATGGAACCCCTTACACCCCAAAATTTAAAACGCACGCGGCATATCCTTTTCCAGTGATGAAAAACAGGGGCCTTGCACCCATTCAAAACCAAGCATCATGTAAACACCATAAACCATCAATTAAAGTTGTGTGAACAAACGGGCCTTTTCCATTTCTCCACTGAGATCTCCCAGAGCAGACATCAGGCCAGATAAATCACTGCCAAACCGTTCAGATACCGAGGGTGGAAAATCCGCAATCAGATGATTGCCTGCATCACCAAAGCCAAGGGATCGCACGATCTGGTTAGCGGCAAACACTGCTTCGCACATACCGTCGTTGGCTTCTTCAGCCCCAAGTTCTGGGTGATGATGGTGATGAATAGCATGTGCCAAAGCGGGGGGTAATTTCCAGGCCTCAGCCAAGCGTCCACCAATCTCATCGTGACTGATCCCTTGGGTCTCCCTCTCTACCTCATGTAAGCTGCGTTCTTGCTCAGCGGCTTGATCCAGACAGAGGCGGAACTCCTCTGGTTTGAACTGAGCCAGCACCACTTTACCAAAATCGTGTAGTAATCCAGCAACAAAGAAATCTGTGGCATCTTTATCCGCCACACCCAAGTGTGTTGCCAGCAACTTGGCCACCGAAGCCACACCCAGTGAATGGGTCAAAAACTGATTCATGTCGAAGCCTGCCTTATTGCTCTTGGGTAACATGCCAATGGCAGCAATAGAGAGGGCCAGATTTTTGATGGTGTTGATCCCCACGTAAACAACGCCATGTTTGATGGAGTTGATGGGGCGTGATAGACCAAAATAGGCTGAATTGACCAGTTTCAGCACCTTCATGGTCATTACCGGGTCATGCTCAATGACCTGAACCAAGGCTTTGGGGGCACACTCGGGTCGAGAAGCCAGGTCCAGCACCTTGGTCACCCCCTGAGGAAAAGCGGGCATGCGCTCGACTAAACCGGGTACCTCTTCTGCATTAATCGCCATAAGCCTCGCCCACCCGTAATAAAAGTTTAACTCTACCGCCTTTGCCGGCAGCGTCAAGCCAGGGGCAGCAGAGGAGGAAAAGAGGTTATACTGCCCCTCTGCTGTCCGATTAACTTTCAATCTTCTCAGAACAACTCTGAAAGCCCCTCTCCCTTTACGGGAGAGGGGTTGGGGAGAGGGTGTGCGCGAAGCGTTTGATGTGGTTGAAAAAAACTGCACTGATCGTTCATATTTATCTTGCTGATTGTTTGGGAAAAATAGGGTGTTCATTCTCCCCCTCTCCGCCGGTTCCTCTTCCGCGAGGGGAGAGGGGAGTTTCTCACTCCACTATTTAGGATACTTTTGACGATTTAGACACGAAAGGAGCGTTAAAATGAAATTTGTCAGGATCTTTTTCTTACTATTGGTTTCGTCTGTATCAACTGTTGTTATGGCATTACCGACGGCAAGGATAACCATTAAAGTAATGGATGAATCAGGTCTGCCCGTTGAAGAGGCCAAAGCAGGTTTGGTTCTGGAAGTCGCTAAAAAAGGGGGAGAGGGCTGGGGGACGAATACATCCTGGGTTTCAGGATTAACAGATGCTGATGGCTTATTTACTGGAGAAGGAGAAACTGCTGGTTACGTGGGCTTATCTGTAAAAAAGGATGGGTATTATGATGTCAGTAGTCATTTCAATGGTTTTACAGATACATCAGGATTTTTGGGGTTTAAAAAATACAAACCCTGGAATCCAACAGTTGAGCTTGTTTTAAAAAAGAAACTCAATCCTATCGCAATGTACGCTCACCCACTAAATGTTGTTGAAAGAGGTGCGAAACCTGAAATTCCAATGCTAGGAAGGTTCGTTGGTTTTGATCTGGTAGTTGGTGACTGGGTCGCACCATATGGGTTAGGGGTTGATAAAGATTTTTTAATTAAGGTAGATGTCAATCGAGCAGTATCATTTCAGGATCACGATGTGATTTTAACAATTCAATTTCCAAACGAGGGAGATGGGTTGATTCAATATTTTCCTGATACCAGCAAAGGGAAATCTGCATTACGACTACCCTATCATGCCCCCAGCAGTGGTTACCTCCCTGAATTCACGCGACGATATGAAAATAAACCAGGGACTAGAAGAGTTGGTGAAAGTGGCGATCCTGAATATGATAAAAATTATTTTTTCCGTATCAGGACTCAACTTGATAAACAGGGAAATGTTATAAGTGGGCGCTATGGGAAGATACATGGATCAATCAACTTATATAATTATTCACTAAGGCGAAAACAAAATAATCCATTTGTTGCCTTTAATTACTACCTTAATCCTAATGATAATGATACGAATATTGAATTTGATCCAGGAAAAAACCTGTTTATAAACCTGCAAGAGCAACAAAAAGTCCGAGACCCATAAAGATCACTGTCAAAGTTAATTTCTGTGAATAACTGAGCAAAAAGTATAAGCAATAATTGGAATATCTATAATTATTTATGAAAGCCACGGAAGCTTTCTCTGCGTTTACTTGTTGTTTTGTATGTTTTTTGTTGCACGACGAATGATGGGTATCCCGGTTTTGTTTGGTTTGTTTTAGGAGGTCTTAAAAAGAATCATTATGAAAGCCATTGTCTATCACAACTACGGCTCACCCGATGTTCTTAGGTTAGAAGAGATCCAAAAACCAGTACCTCGTGACGATGAAGTCTTAGTGAAAGTTTATGCCGTCTCAATAAATTCATGGGACTGGGATATGTTAACAGGTAAGCCATTAGAGTATCGCTTTTTAAGTGGCCTTTTAAAACCAAAAAGCACGATGATTCATGGATGTGACATAGCAGGTAGAGTCGAAGCAGTCGGTGAAAAAGTAAAACACTTTCATGTTGGAGATGAAGTGTTAGGTGATTTATCAGAGGGTGGTTGGGGCGCTTTCGCTGAATATACCTGTGCTTGTGAAAATGAATTAATTCTTAAACCATCGAGTATGACGTTCGAGGAAGCTGCATGCTTGTCTCATGGAGGAAATCTTGCTGTACAGGGCCTTATTGATTTTGGAAAGATTGCATCAGGACAAACGGTTTTGATTAATGGAGGGGGTGGCAGTACAGGTACATTAGCTATTCAGGTAGCTAAATCGTTCGATGTTGAACTAACAGCTGTTGACCACACAGAGAAATTAGACACAATGCGATCACTTGGCGCTGACCATCTGGTTGATTACACAAAAGAAGATTTTACAAAAAATGGTCAGAAATATGATCTGATCTTTGATGTCAAAACTACTCGTTCTGTTTTTGATTATAAACGAGCATTACATCCAGGGGGTACCTATGTGACAGTCGGAGGAAAAACATCACGAATTCTTCAGCTATTGATATTCAAAGCACTGTCTAAGAGCTGTAAAATGCATATGGTAGGCTATAAAGCAAACAAGGATTTGAAATATTTAGTAGAGTTGTTTGAAGGCGGTAAGCTAAAACCTGTTATCGATAAATGTTTTCCTCTCGAACATAGTGCAGATGCTTTCCGGTATTTTGGAGAAGGACTTTTCAAAGGTAAAATAGTAATAACCTTGTAAAAAAAATCGATGTCGACCATCCAATGAAACAGCCTGGTTCCGTAGGTACAAGGTGCCGACAAGTCAGAAGCTTAACCAACTGCTGCATGCCATCGCTCACCCAGGAAAAAGCAGGGAAAACGGGGCAGTAAAATTTCAGTACAAAAACCCTGACACCAGTGATCATGATAGAGCCTCTCCATTGCTACTATAAATGAGGTAACTGGAAGCTACTGGTTATGGTCAATCTCTTTGGTCAACGGAGCGGCAGGGTCGCACCCTATATTTTTGCAAAGAGATAGTCGGGGGAGTGAAAAACCAGGCAGTGGCGCAGAGCGCCACAACCTGCCTGCAATTGCAGGTAGAGAGGAGATTAGGAGACACCTCTTTAAGTGTTATAAAACGGGTGTTTTAAAGCACGATCCATTTGTTGTGATAACTTCTCTTTCCATTGATCTATTGTCTTTGTGGTCAACTGGATCTGACCACATATCGGACATTCGTATCTGGACTGTTCGGTATGTCCTTCCTGAAGGGTCTCTAGCTCAGCCATAAGTGACGCACAGTGTGAACAATGCATGCTAGTGGTCTCCGAAAAATGAACGGCAATGTCTACCTCGATCGGATTCCTGTATCGAGTAAGGCTGGCCTTGAGCTCCGGTTGGGGCCGGAACAGTGTTGGGGCTTGAGTCCATCAGTCCCATTTCAACGCGCCACCGGCTTGATATTCGGTGACTCGTGTTTCAAAAAAGTTTTTCTCTTTCCTTAAATTTGCCTGTTCGTCGAGCCAGGGTAGGGTGGCTTCCGCACCAGGGAAGGGTTCCTCGATACCGAGCTGTCTGGCGCGGCGGTTGGCAGTGAAGCGGAATTGGCCGATATGGTCTTCTTTGGAGTAGCCCAGGATCGGATCGCGCAGGATGTAGCTGGCGTAACCGATCTCTGCCGCTTCGGCTTCGTCCCACATTTCGCGCAGGGCTTGTGGGTCGAGGGTGAGGTTCTCTTCAATGATGATCTGTTTGACGACGCGGATGCCGAAGGAGGCATGCATCACCTCATCACGCATGATGTATTGCAGCTGTTCGGCGGTGCCTTTCATCAGGCCACGGCGTTGCAGGGCGAAGATCGGGCTGAAGCCGTTGTAGAACCAGCAGCCTTCGAAGATGGCGGCAAAGTAGATGTAGGCCATGACGAAGTTCTGCAGCTCCTTGGGATCATGCAGGTCGATATCGGCGCGCATGATCGAGGAGAGGCGGCGGTTGGTGATCTGGATCTTTTTGTTGATCTCAGGCACGACCCGGTAACGGTTGTAGATCTCACCCTGATCGAGACCGATGGTCTCGATGCAGTGTTGGTAGGTCCAGGTGTGCAGTGACTCTTCATAGACCTGACGGGCCTGGTAGATCTGTAACTCTGGCGCGGACATCTTCTCCATCACCGCCAGACCGATGTTACGCATCGCCAGAATATCTGAGGTGGTCAGGTAGGAGAGTACATTCTCGTAGACGTGACGCTCTTCCAGGGTCAGTTTGTGCTGATAGTCGTGGACATCCTGGGCCATGTTGATGTCCAGCGGTGTCCAGTGGTTTTTGTTGGCGTTGAGGAAATACTCCCAGGCCCAGGGGTATTTGAACGGGGCCAGCTGGTTGATGTCGGTCATGCCATTGATGACTCGTTTGTCATCCGGGTTGACCGGTTCCATCACCGTGGTGTTGTACTCTTCAGCCTGTTCTTCCACCTGCAGTGCCTGCACTGCCTCTTCCACCACATGAGGGTGAGCCGGTTGGGTTTCAGTCGCAGGCACAGGTGTGGTCTTCACCGGTGCGGGTTTGGCGAGTGGATCGTCCCAGTTCAGCATATTGTGTTCCTCTCTCTATTCTTGATCACTTGGTGGTTCTATTGGCAGGCTTCGCAGTCCGGGTCGAGGATGGAGCAGGCCTTGGGGGCTTCTCCACTGTTGTTACCGACCAGGTCGACACCGCCGCTGCTGCTGCCCTGCTGGACTGAGGTCTTCTCTGCACCGGTGGCACCGATGGAGCGCAGGTAGTAGGTGGTTTTGAGTCCACGTACCCAGGCAAGTTTGTAGAGGTTGTCTAGTTTTTTGCCTGAGGGTTCTGCCATGTAGAGGTTGAGTGACTGGCCCTGGTCGATCCATTTCTGGCGACGGGAACCGGCCTCGACCAACCAGCGTGGGTCGATCTCAAAGGCGGTTGCGTAGATTGCTTTGATCTCGTCTGGAATGCGGGCGATAGGTTGTAGTGAGCCATCGTAGTATTTGAGATCGTTGATCATCACATCGTCCCACAGGCCGAGCTTTTTCAGATCGTGAACCATGTAAGGGTTGACCACGGTGAACTCACCAGAGAGGTTCGATTTAACGAACAGATTCTGGTAAGTCGGCTCGATGGACTGACTGACACCACAGATGTTGGAGATGGTGGCAGTGGGGGCGATGGCCATGGTGTTGGAGTTGCGCATACCCTGTTTGCGTACTTTTTCTCGCAGGGTTGCCCAGTCCAGGGTGTGGCTCTCATTGACCTGCAGATAGTCGCCACGCTCAGCCTTTAACAGCTTGAGGGAGTCGATGGGCAGGATGCCCTGGCTCCACAGGGAGCCCTCATAGGTGGAGTAGCGTCCCCGCTCTTCAGCCAGGTCAGATGAGGCCTGGATGGCGAAGTAGCTGACTGCTTCCATGGCCTGGTCGGCGAAATCCAGGGCCTCTTCCGAGGTGTAGGCGAGACGCTGTTTGTAGAGTGAATCCTGAAAACCCATGATGCCCAGTCCTACAGGACGATGGCGCAGGTTTGAGTTACGTGCCTGGGGTACGCTGTAGTAGTTGTAGTCGATGACATTGTCGAGCATGCGCATCGCGGTGGTTACAGTCTTTTCCAGTTTCTCCTGGTCGAGACCCTGCTCAGTGGTGTGAGCAGTGAGGTTGACTGAGCCCAGGTTGCATACTGCGATCTCCTGATCATTGGTGTGCAGGGTGATCTCGGTACAGAGATTGGAGCTGTGTACAACCCCCATGTGCTGGTTGGTATAGCGCAGGTTGCAGGGGTCCTTGAAGGTGATCCAGGGATGGCCGGTTTCGAACAGCAGGCCGAGCATTTTGCGCCATAAGTCGAGGGCGTTGACTGTCTTATAGATACCCAGTTCGCCACGAGCCGCTTTCTCTTCGTAGGCAACGTAGGCCTGTTCGAAAGCCTTGCCGGTGAGGTCGTGCAGATCCGGGGTCTCATTGGGTGAGAAGAGGGTCCACTCTTTCTCTTCAGCGACACGTTGCATGAACAGATCTGGAATCCAGTTGGCGGTGTTCATGTCATGGGTACGGCGACGTTCGTCACCGGTGTTCTTGCGCAGCTCCAGAAACTCTTCGATGTCGATGTGCCAGGTCTCCAGGTAAGCACAGACTGCACCTTTGCGTTTGCCACCCTGGTTGACCGCCACTGCTGTGTCGTTGGCTACCTTGAGGAAGGGAACCACGCCCTGGGATTTGCCATTGGTACCTTTGATGTGAGCGCCGAGGCCACGCACTCGTGTCCAGTCGTTGCCCAGGCCGCCAGCAAACTTGGAGAGCAGGGCGTTATCTTTGACGCTGCTGTAGATGCCGTCGAGGTCGTCGGGTACGGTGGTCAGGTAGCAGCTGGAGAGCTGTGGACGCAGGGTGCCGGAGTTGAACAGGGTTGGGGTAGAACTCATGAAATCGAAAGAGGAGAGCAGGTTGTAGAACTCAATGGCTCTGGTTTCTCTGTCGATCTCATTGATTGCCAGACCCATGGCGACACGCATGAAGAAAGCCTGAGGCAGCTCAAAGCGAATGCCATCTTCGCTATGGATGAAATAGCGGTCGTATAGTGTCTGCAGGCCCAGATAGGTGAATTGCAGGTCACGATCAGGTTGCATGGCGTTGATCAGTCGGTCCAGGTCATATTGGCCGAGACGACCGTCGAGCAGTTCCAGCTCTTCAGCCTGTTTGATGTAACGCTTGAAATAGTCGCCGTAGCATCCGGCCATATCGGCCTGTGTATTGACCTGAGTGTTGATACCGAGAAAGTTGAGTGCTTCACAGCGCAGTATGTCGAGCAGCAGCCGTGCAGCGACCTGAGAGTAGTTGGGCTCCTGATCGATCAGCGTGCGGGCACTCATCACCAGTGTCTGGGATACATCGTTCTCTTTTACGCCATCGAAAAGATTACGGCAGGCATCCTGCAGGATGCGTTTTGCATCTACCTCTTCGAGTCCGTTGCAGGCTTCATTAACCAACGCATTCAGACGCTCAACATCCAGTGGCCGTTGAGTGCCGTCATTCAGGGTGACGTTGACCCGGTGCTCTTCGGGAATGCCTTCGGTCTCGGCGCGCTTGGCGGCCTCTTCCTGTCTTTTCAGATTCTGACGTTCGCGATAGAGCACATAAGCGCGGGCCGCTTTATGTTCTCCGGAACGCATCAGACATAGCTCAACCTGATCCTGGATATCTTCGATGTGCACTGTGCCGCTGTCCGCCATACGACGGGTCAAGGCACTGACAACCTGCTCAGTCAGATCTCGGACGGTATCATGGACACGACTTGAAGCCGCGGCGTTGCCACCCTCAACAGCGAGAAAGGCTTTGGTCATAGCAACGTTGATCTTGCTCGGATCGAAGTTGGTAACCTTGCCGTTACGGCGAATGACTTGAATGCCATTGCTAGGATTGGCCTGGGTCTGTTTTGCTGGTTCCAGCATCTCAGGCGGTTGGGTCGCTGCAACGGAAACGTCGCTATCGGCTACTGGTGTCGCCATGTCTTCTCCTAAATTCTTTTCGTTGACGGTCATCGTCGAGCGGGATGTCCGCGCCGAGGCCTGCACTTTAATGATGTGGTGGTTATTCTGTTTGGTCGTCTTTAGCTGGCCAAGTATTGCCAGTCCGTTTTTTTCCTGGGTCTTAAGCCCTGGTGCCGGTTGTTATTCCCGGTCTTTATGGCCAGTTGTTGAAAAACTGGAGAGAATCCGTCTTTCAAAACCAGTAAACACAATATATATCCTATCTGGCGGATGTCAACCACAACATGTTGTGCATTAACTTGTGGAAAAGGGTTCTCTATCTGTGTGCTGTTTGTGGATAACTTCTGGATAATTAGGTGCTTTTTGCGGTAAATCATTGGCTTATGTGGTTGTTTTATTTTTAGCCCCAAGGGGGGGTGAAAGATCTACAATTACTATTCAGTTGCTGTCGCTCCATTGAAATGCCCTGATGTAAGGAATTTCCTTCCTGCTGGTGCTTGTCTCAAGTTTGCCCCGGCCAGTCACGAGCTGCAAAAAATGGGAGATTATTCCTGCCTGTTCAGCTGCTTGGCCTATAAAACTATTGGCATAACACGACAGAATGCGTATGGTTGGGTTCTGGGCTAACCCCCGGAATAATAATTAATTAACCGAAGATGAGGAGTTGTTTCGATGCTGGTAAGCGAAATAATGTCAAAATCACCGAAAACGGTGACTCCAGACACGAAGCTGCTGGAGGTTGTCTCACTGATGTGCCTGTTTCGTTATAGTGGTCTTCCAGTGGAGGAAGATGGCAAGCTAGCCGGGATAATCGCTGAGAAGGATGTGTTGCACAGGATGTTTCCTACGCTTGAGGAGGTTATGGATGGTATCTCCGCACCCGATTACGACAACATGATGATGCAGTATAAAGATGTCGTAAACCTGAAGGTATCCGATGTGATGTCTTCAAATGTCCTTACAGTCAGTCCCGATATGCATATTCTTAAAGCCGCTACCGTGATGGTACGCCACAAGTTCCGCAGAATTCCCGTTGCGGATGGTGGGCAACTGTTGGGTATGCTGAGTCTGGGTGATATTCACAAAGCGATATTTCAGAGCAATCTGGCCAATAATATGTGCCAGTCGTAAACAGAGAATACGCTGGCTATCTAATTTTTTGCCAGCTCGTACATATCATAAACCCGAGTCATCACTGGCTCGGGTTTTTTTGTTATTAGGCTAATAGAAGTAGTTGGAAAGCCAGTGTCGCCAATAGGAGCGCAGCTGATTTTGTCGTTCATCTGCTTCAAAAAGATGTGACAAAAACAATAGCGTAGGGTGGGGCCATGCCCCACCAGATAACCTATGGAAGATAGACGTCACTTTGTCCTGGCATCGAGCTTTTTGGTGGGGCATGGCCCCACCCTACGAGTTGTGATGTGGGTGGGTTAAAAGATATGTAGTGTTTTGTGGTTGGTTTAGATAGCTTGTGGAAGATAGACGTCACTTTGTCCTGGCATCGAGCTTTTTGGTGGGGCATGGCCCCACCCTACAAGTTGTGAAGGGGGGTAAAATAAAATGCCGACTAATTTGTCGGCATAAAGTCTAAATTACCTGTCTCTTATCGACACAGGTTTATTGTTATTTTTATCCGGCTAAAATTCTCCGGTCGCACCTGCAACCATGACATCCAACATTGCCTGGTTGACTCGAATTGCAATCTCAGTCAAATCAGGTGGTAGCAGTTCACTGTTGATCAGCATGTCGAGATTGAGCATCATCAGCCAGAGTTGTCCTTTTTTATCCTCTACCATGGCAATACGGCAGGGCATATAGGCAGCATAGATTGGGTCGTGCATGATCATTTGCCTCGCATCCTCTGGATTACAGAACTGGAAGATGTCGAGATAGGGGGTCTTCAGTCCACGTGCCTCAAGCTCTTTTGAGACTTGCTGACGGGCGACGAATTTGAGATTGATCTCAGTCGCTCTGGACATCAGTGCCTGTATCGCATCCTCTCTACTCACACCATCCTTGATGCTCATCTGCACCACAGTCTGCTTGATGTCTGTAATATTGATTTCCGGCTGCTCTGCTGCTGTAGATGCAGATAGAAAAGCCAGATTGATCAGAAGTGCAAGTCCCGCGGCCTTGAGTAATTTCATAGGGTTCTCCCAAATGTTTTCGTTATATTTAGTGTTGACGAGATGTCCAATTACTTCATGTTATTGGGTGCCATCGAAGAGACATAGGAGAGAAGTGCTTCGATCTCTTTGTCTGAAAGGTTATCGAAGGTGTCGTCTTCAGGATCATCGTCGTGTACCCGTTTGTCCCACTGAAACATCTTGATCTGGCGGAATAGGTAACGGGGATATTGCAGAGCCAGGGCTGGGATGCCTTTGCGGGATTTGCCCATACCGTTTTTGCGATGACAACTTTTACAATCCCCCTCGTAAAGTTCTCTACCAAGAGCCGTATCTCCTTTCCATAGAGGGATATGATTCAATACCGGGTTTATCTTATCAAGGTTGATACTTTCATAGTAGGCCGCGATGTCGTCGATATCATCTTCGCTCAATGAGTGTAGGGATGAGGTAATCACCATTCTGGGATTAATGCGGTCTTCTTTGATATAGGCCTCGATCTGTTTGATCATATACCCGGCAGGTGTTCCTGCCAGGCGAGGTGAGGCTGGTCCTGGTGTCCCCTGGCCATAGTATCCATGGCAAAGTGCGCAGCTTCTTGCTTGACGTTGTCCGTTTTCCAGGTCGAAAGCCTGGATCGTCATAGGGGTGGAGAGAATTAGGAGTAAGGGTAAGAATAGCCTGTTCATACTATCGGCACCTGTTTTGTGAATGATCGTTATTATTAACCCGGCGGCCAAATAGTTTAATTTCAGCCGCAGTGAGTCTGCTCGCACTCTTAATTTATGAAGCTTGTTGAAAATTGTTGCAGCAGCATTTTTGTGGCTTGCTGCAAGCGGGATTACTGCATCTCTTTATTGTTATCGAATCGTCTGGGGCTTCTAACGTGCCCTTGCTTGGTGATGCGGCTTTTGACAAGAGAATAGCTCTTCTCTGCAAGCCACCTCATGATCAAAAACATGCCTTTAGCCCTGAAATTAAACTATTTGGTCACCAGGTAAATAGTTGGTGGGAATTGCTCGGCAAATTCAGAGTATTCTATCCTGACTCTAGTTGAATAATTTCCTGGTTTAAAGTGTGTTAATAGTAAAAAATTCAGTCTTCTTATTCGTTATTAGATGACTATTGGCACCTATACTGTCGATCATGTTGTTTTCTTTATTGTGCAGCGGCATATGCCTCGCTATATTAAACACTGAGGTGTTTAAAATAAGCGCATCGATGCATATAAAAAGTTTATCATCACATTAAAGAACCTATGATTTAAGTCTGGTTCGAACCATGACTTGTTCAAACGTTCCTTGAATAGCTACAGTTTGATATGCATTGCGTTGGCTGGTGGTTGGATCTACCCGGTGAGATGCCACGCAAGCGATATTGAATTCAGGAGTTTCAATGAGAAAGTCTATTTTGGCAGCTTTGTTTATTGGCTTGTTGTCATCGGCCCACTGTGTGGCTGAACCTTCAGATGATGCGATGCGGGAGTATGAAGAGGCTTTGAATCTTACTCCCAGCATGGAGAATGGTAAAAAGGTCTACCGCATCTGTGCTGTCTGCCATACCCCTGAAGGATGGGGGCTCGAAAGTGGTGCCTATCCCCAGGTTGCCGGTCAATTACCTACTGTTTTAGTCAAACAACTGGCGGATATCCGTGCTAGAAATAGAGATAACCCAACCATGTTGCCATTTACTTCTCCGCAGCTTCTTGGTGGTGCACAGGAGATTGCAGATGTGGCTGCCTATATCTCTAAGTTACCCATGAGTCCACACAATGGTATAGGACCGGGTAACGACCTTATGCTGGGTGAGCGGCTCTATAAGGACAACTGCACTGAGTGTCATGGTGATAATGGGGAGGGCATACTGGACGATCATATTCCTGCGATATACGGTCAACACTACCGTTACCTGCTGCGTCAGTTTGAATGGATAAAGAGTGAGAGACGTAGAAATGCGGATAAGAAGATGGTCAAGCAGATACATGGCTTCAGCCATCGGGATATCCGCGCGGTGTTGGATTATGTTTCGCGCATTAAGCCACCGAAAGAGAAGCTGGCAGAACCGGGCTGGAGAAATCCGGATTTCCCAAAATTTGCACGGCCTGCAAATCTACATTCAGGGGCGGGCTACAGCATCGATCAGCGTCCTCCACGTCCTATGAGGCCAGCAAGGCCATAGTAGACCATAGGGATCACCTTCCAGGGCAGGGGTGGTTTAAAGAGATAAAAAAAGCGGGGCATTGCCCCGCTTTTTTTGAATCAATCCATGATCCTCAGTAGGCTTACATGAAAATATCGTTGGTGATATTAGTAAACCAGCTGTGTGCATAGGCCACTTCACGTGCCCGCATTTCAGGTGTTGCATCGGTTGGGGTAAGACCACCAGAAACCTTGGTGATTTTAGAACCATCCTCAGCCAGCTTGTATACAGCCGCAACTGAGATGCCCCACTCTTTGCCTACGATGGAATAACAGGTATTCACATAAGCTGGAGTGCCCAGTTCCTGGCCATTCAGAAGTGCAGCGACACTTGCTGCGCAAACCTTGGCTTCTGAGTTTGCCGCATAGCCTGACTTAGGCATGCCTTTGGCAATAGAAGCGTCACCAATCACGTGAATGTTCTTGTGCATGGTGGATTCAAAGGTGTGCAGGTTGATTGGGCACCAGCCACTGTCATTGGTCAAACCGGCTGCAAAGGCGATCTTGCCTGCTTTCTGGTTTGGAATGACATTCAAGACGTCAGCCTTGATGGTGTCATCAAAACCGGTGGTGACACTCATTGAGCCTGCATCAACCTTGACTACTGCGTTATCGTTTGAGCCTTGGGCACTGCCACGCCACTCAATCATAGAGTTGTCGGTCTCATAGCCGTAGAGCGCTTTCCAACCCTGAGAAAAGAGCCCCATTTTGGAGAACTTAGGCTTAGGATCAAGAATCACGATCTTGGACTTAGGCTTGTGCTGCTTCAGATAGTGAGCAATCTGTGAAGCGCGCTCATAAGGCCCAGGAGGGCAGCGGAATGGATTGCCAGGAGGCGCAATCACAACGGTACCGCCGTCTTTCATTGCTTCAAGCTGTTTGCGCAGTGTTACGGTCTGAGAGCCGGCTTTCCAGGCGTGTGGAATGGTCTCAGCAACTTTAGCGTCATAGCCTTCCAGGGTTTCCCACTTGAAGTCGATGCCAGGGGCAACGATACAACGGTCATAGTTAAAGCTTTGACCGCCAGCAGTTGTGACAGTTTGGGCCTTTGCGTCGATTGCAGTTACTACATCGTGAACCACTTTGACGCCATGTTTGCCAAGACCGGAGTAACCGAACTTGATGGAGTCAATGCTGCGGTCACCGCCCAGTACTTCGTTGGACAAGTAGCAGGTATAGTAGTGTTTATTTGCTTCGATCAAGGTGACTTCGATGGTAGGGTCAGCCATACGCAGATATTTCGCTGCGGTTGCGCCACCTGTACCACCACCGACGACTACGACTTTCTTGGAAGCGCCGAGGGCAATGTAGGGTGTTCCCATCATGCCAACAGCTGTAGCTGCACCTGCGCCTTTAACAAATCCTCTTCGGGTAATCTTCATATTCCTCATTCCCCTTATTTTTTGCCTTGGGCGTAGAAGTGGAGTAGGGCATCGATACCATCGTTACCCTCTTTTTTCAGCAGTTGATTGACCTTTTTCTTCATCTTCTTGGTCATTTCACGATCACCGGCTTTGAAATCGGCCATGGTGTAGTGAAGATAAGGGGTCAACTGGCCCATCAGAATGCCAGAGTCATCTTCTGCAGAGGTGCCGTTGTCGGCATGACACTTTTCACAATACTTGTCATGCAGCTTAGCGCCTTTTTTCGCTTTATCAGCGTCGAAAGATTGTTTGGCCATTACGAAGGGCTGTTTACTGAAGTATTCGCCCATGGCTTTAATTTCATCTTCGCTGTATCCCTTGGCGATACGGGTCATGATGGTGGATTTAATCTCAGCATCTTTAAAGCCTTGCATGACTTCTTCGAAGTAGACTGCGGACATTCCGCCAATGCTTGGTGTTGCCGGCCCAGCACTTGCGCCATGGGTGCCATGGCAGCCAGCACAGGTGTTCGCCAGCATGGTGGCACTGGCGCCCGACATTAGGGGTTTTTCATCAGCAGCGAAAGCCACAGATGATGCACTGAGTACCAGCGCCCCGATCAAGGCCCTCTTTAGATTGTTGTACGCCATGTTACCTCCTTTGGTATTTAAACAGGCTTACACTAGTTTATAACAGGAGACATAACTGGCCCTGTTACACGAACCGGAGCAGCATAGTGACTGATCCTGTTGCCTAAGCTTGAGGGGAAACTTTTTTACTCAATTTTATGTTGTCATCAGATGACAACATGCTGTGTCTCCACCCGAGCTATGCTCTTTTATTTCAGAAGGCCTGACAGTTTGCTGTGTTTCTTTTTTGCCGCAATATCTGCTGCGGTGTGGCCTTCATTATCTTTATTCGTTTTATCTGCATTGTGCTGTAGCAACAGCTTTGTAATCTCTTCAGATCCAGTGCGAGCCGCTTCCATAAGCGGCGTGACGCCATCAATATCTGCCAGATTGACATCGGCTCCGGCTTTCAGCAGCAGCTCTACTGTCTCAAGTTCGTTCTGACCTACTGCCCAGACGAGCGCTGTTGCGCCATCATTGTCTTGTGCGTTGATGTCAGGATTGTAGTCCAATAAAGCTTGTACCGTATCCACATGTCCTGCATCTGCAGCCAGAATTAGTGCGGTAGAACCGTTTTTATCCTTGCTGTTCAGATCTGAATGGTGCTTGGCAAGCATTCTTGTTGTTTCGATATGGCCTTTCATTGCCGCCATCATGATGGCATTTTGGCCATGCTTATCTGAAGCCTTTGGATCTGCACCCTTGAATAGCAACTGCTCTACCATGTCGGTAATGCCGTAGCGGGATGCAATCATCAGGGAATCCCAGCCAGCCCGTGTACGATCGTGAAGATTGGCTCCTCGTTCAAGTAACATGGCTGTGAGTGCCGGATGACCATTTTCTGCAGCGAAGGTCAGTGCCGTACAGCCCGCAACGGTGCGCGCATTGACATTGGCGCCTCGGCTCAGTAGCAGTACTACAGTCTCGAAGTTATTGCTCTCTACGGCAATCATCAAAGCGCTCTTGCCAAACTTGTTTGCGCTATCCACTGAAACGCCCTTATCCAGAAGATGGGTGATGGTTTCCACATCACCGACATCCGCTGCAAGCCGCAGTTCCCTCTCATCCTCGGTAGTTGAAGCCATCAGCGCAGTGCTAAGCAGCAGGGTGAGCGTGGCAATTAACAGTCTGGTTTTTTTCATGGATTATCTACATACCTGGTGAATATCGGTTGTGACAGATAATGACAGTCATGGTGTATCGGGCTCTTCTGGCTCGTCGGGCTCTTCATGAGCTATACCAGCGTGACAGTCGATGCAGGCCTTGCCTTCATCCATGGCCTTTGGGTGACGTTTACGAGCGCTTCGATCCTGTTCACTGAGATCCATGTTCTCGAATTCGTGGCATGAGCGGCACTCTCTGGAATCAGAGGCTCGCATCTTGTCCCAGACACGGTTGGCCATGTCCCAGCGATGGGCTTCATACTTCTCTTTGGTGTCGATGGTGCCCATGATCTCATGGTAGACATCCTTGGCGGCCATTACTTTTGCGATCATTTTAGGAATGAAAGGCTTAGGAACATGGCAGTCGGAACAAGTTGCCTGTACGCCTGAGGCATTCTTGTAGTGAAGTGACTCTTTATACTCTTCGAGATTGACCTTCATGGAGTGACATGAGGTGCAGAATTCCATTTCATTGGTATAGGTCAGGCCCATGCTGAATAGCCCGGAAAAGGCTATACCTGCAATGAAAATTATGCCTACCAGGATTAAAGATATTTTTCCCGCGGACTGTTTGGCAGCGCGCTCTCTGAACATACTCCACCCTCGATTTCGGAAAAGTAGTCTCTTTTCCTTATGTCGTTTACTTATTATCCCCTCAAATGTTCCCTATAGGATGGGGTATTTTTTTCTTGACTGTCGGATGTTACGTCAAGTCGATAATCAATGCAAAAAGACTATGTAAACAAAATCATATGAAATTATTAGTAGAAACTAATGAGGTAACTTGAAATTGCTTTCATCTGTATGACAATCATTGGGCCGACAGGTTTGCCATACATGATCGATATTACCTAATAGTTTGAGTCTTTTGATCAGCAGCTTTTGTTTGTCAGGGGCTGAATTGATCGGGTGAAGCGTGGTTCTTAGCTGGTGGGGTGTGCTGCTTGAAACCAGTATCTGGGCAGACTGCCATGGGGATTTACCGCTACTGGGTACCCTGGTGATGGTGTGATACTCCTCTTCAAGAGCTTTGATGTCGAGACCCACCCAGTCCAGATAGGGTAACAACTTTGCTAATCGTATCGGGTAGATTCCTGCGGTATGCAGGCCGATCAAATAACCCATCTTTTTTACACTTTTTACTGCATCGAAAAGAGCTGACTGTAAGGTAGGTTCTCCGCCGCTGAATACAACGGCATCCAGCAATCCTCTGCGCTGATCGAGAAATGCCACTATTTCACCCCAGGGGATAAGTGGGGCGCCATTGCTGGGTATGAGTTCAGGATTATGGCAGTAGTCGCAATGCAGTGGACAGCCCTGACAGTAGATTACCGCTGACAGTTGATCAGGATAGTCGATCATGGTCATGGGGGTCAGCCCCCCCACCCTGAGGGGTGAGGGGGTGGTGGGGGTATTCACTATGCTTTCTGCTCACTGACCTCGGAATGCGGTTCCCGATAGCATAGACGCTCAGCCTGTTCTGCCTGTTTCCCAGGGTTGAATGCTGAGATAGGTCGGTGGTAACCCATCACACGGGTCCAGACTTCACAGCGGGTGCGCTCTTCATCTCTTAACTCAGTGGATTGAGTCATCTGCTTGCTCCTTTTGCTTCTGTTGTATCAATAGATCATCACATTGGGGGCAGAATTCGTGCTCGCCACTGAGATAGCCATGCACCGGACAGATGGAGAAGGTCGGGGTGATGGTCAGATAGGGGATGCGAAAATTAGCCAATGACCGCCTCACCAGTTTTTTACAGGCCTCAGTACTGCTGATCTGTTCGTTCATGAATAGATGCAGCACCGTGCCGCCGGTGTATTTACGCTGCAGTGATTCCTGATGTTGCAGAGCAGCAAATGGGTCGTCGGTATATCCTACCGGCAATTGCGATGAGTTGGTGTAGTAAGGTTTGTTCTGAGTTCCGGCTTGCAGAATGTCGGGAAATTTTTTCTGATCGAGCCGGGCAAATCGGTAGGTTGCACCTTCAGCCGGAGTCGCTTCCAGATTATAAAGATGCCCAGTCTCTTCCTGAAAGGCCACCATTTGTTGACGAATCCGCTCGAGAAAACGCTCCGCCAGGGCTTTGCCGTCAGCGTCAGTGATGTCGAATCTGTCTCGGCTGAAATTGCGGATCATCTCATTCACTCCATTGATCCCTATGGTCGAGAAGTGGTTGCGTAGCGTACCCAGGTATCTTTTTGTGTAGGGAAACAGGCCCGCATCCATATGACGCTGAATAACCTTTCTTTTTATTTCCAGGCTATTGCGAGCCAGTCTAAGTAGTTCGTCAGTGCGTTTCAGTAAGGCTGTTTCGTTCTCTGTAAATTGAAATCCCAGGCGGGCGCAGTTAAGTGTCACCACACCAAGAGAGCCGGTTTGCTCAGCTGAACCAAATAGACCGTTGCCCCGTTTTAATAGTTCGCGCAGGTCGAGTTGCAGGCGGCAGCACATCGATCTGACCATATTCGGGCTAAGTTCCGAATTAAGAAAATTCTGGAAATAGGGTAGTCCATATTTCGCGGTCATCTTAAACAGTCTTGTGGCGTTTTCACTCTCCCAGGGAAAGTCCGGTGTGATGTTGTAGGTTGGAATCGGAAAAGTGAATACTCTGCCTTTGGCGTCCCCTGTTGTCATTACTTCGATATAGGCGCGATTGATGAGATCCATTTCAGCCTGCAGTTCGCCATAACAGAAGGGCATTTCGATGCCACCGATCAGTGGAACCTGCTGACGCAGATCCTCCGGGCAGACCCAGTCAAAGGTGAGGTTGGTGAAGGGTGTTTGGGTGCCCCAGCGAGAGGGTACATTGAGGTTATATATCAGTTCCTGAATTGCCTGTTTTACCTGGCTGTAGTCGAGTTGATCCTTTCTTACAAAAGGGGCCATATAGGTATCAAATGAACTGAATGCCTGAGCACCGGCCCACTCATTTTGTAAGGTGCCGAGAAAGTTAACAATCTGGCCTATGGCGCTGGAGATATGTTTTGGGGGGGAGGACTCAACCTTTCCTGGTACACCATTCAGTCCCTCATGCAATAAGGCCCGCAGGGACCATCCTGCACAATACCCAGCCAGCATATCCAGGTCATGGATATGCAGTGCCCCTTCTCGATGGGCTTCACCGATCTCCGGTGGGTAGACATGGTTGAGCCAATAGTTGGCAATCATCTTACCGGAGGCATTTAATATCAGTCCGCCCAAGGAGTAGCCTTGGTTGGCATTGGCTGTGACTCGCCAGTCCGATCGCTGTAGATACTCATTCACCGAGTCCGCGACATCCAGTAGCGTACGGCGATCCTGACGCAGCTTTTTGTGCTGCTCCCGATAGACAATATAAGCTCGGGCGGTTTGCAGATGGTTGGCGCTGATCAACACCTGTTCAACCACATCCTGGATGCGTTCAATACTGGGGGTTCTCTCCCGATACCCGGTGTGGGTGAGCACTTTGATTACATGAGCGGTAAGCAGCTCTGCCTCGTCATTGTCGAACTCCCCACTGGCCTCACCGGCCATGAGGATGGCGTTGTGGATCTTGAGCGGATCGAAATCAGCCTTACTGCCATCACGTTTGAAAATCCTGGTGGGCGTAGATAGTGGCTGTCGAGACAGGGTGGCTGACATCTTGGGTTCTCCTCCCATTGTTATTGATTTAACTCAACATATTGTTAGTAACAACTAATTGAAGCACTATATGTTGTGTTTTCAAGGGTAAGAGTTGACTTGGATCAACTGTCGGAGAAATTGAGCTGCGAATAGTCTATTCGAAGAGAATGGGTGCGGCCTTGCCGCACCAGTCAGTCTGTTTGTCTCGAGCAGATGGGTGGCTAAAGTGGAGTTGGATGGTACGGCAGGGTTTCACCCAACTTACTATAATCCGTCGGCGACGAAGGGGTTGGTCTGGCGCTCTTCGCCAAATGTGGAATCTGGTCCATGGCCTGGTATGAATCGCACATCATCCCCCAGAGGCCACAACCGCTCTTTTATAGAGCGCAGTAGGGTGTTGTGGTCGCCCCGTGGAAAATCTGTTCTGCCTATAGAGCCCTTGAAAAGTACGTCACCCACCTGAGCCAGCCGGCTGTCGCGGTGAAAAAAGATGACATGGCCGGGTGTATGGCCTGGGCAGTGGATCACCTCCAGTCTCTCATCACCGATTGTTACCTCATCGCCCTGTTCCAGCCATTTGTCCGGGGTACAATTCCTGGCATCCCCAAAGCCGAACATACTGGCTTGTTGCTGCATATTTTCGAGCCAGAAGGCATCTTCCTGATTGGGGCCGATGATTGGTACCTCTAGTCTTTCAGCCAGCTCCACTGCGCCACCGGCATGGTCAAGGTGTCCATGGGTGAGCAGGATCATTTCAGGTTTCAGCTCGAGATCGTTAAGTTGCTCAATGATCAGCTCACTATCCCCGCCTGGATCGATGATCGCAGCAGATCGCGTGTTTTCGCACCAGAATATTGTGCAGTTTTGTTGGAAAGGGGTTACGGGGATTACTTTATAGTGCATTAGCTGATTTTGCTCAGAAGTGTTTCAAGTTGAGATGCGTTTTTGGCGCCCAGGAGAATATCGTCGATGAAGCCATCTTTTACCAGAATTAATGTTGGTGTAGCACGTACTTTATACGCTCTCGCCGCTTCTGGATCACGCTTAACATCAATCTTGCTGATATTGTCATGACGCTCTGACAGTTCGTCGATCACAGGCGTCATTGTTTTGCAGGGAGGGCAGTTATCACTATAGAAGTAGATCAACTGATCCTTTGCTTGCTGGCCATCAGTCGCTACTTTTTGACCGATCTGGCGCTTTGCCGAGAGGTAGGTGAGCAGGGGGACCAGAATAAGATAACTGGCTATCAGCAGTAATATGATCATCACCCAGGACATCAGAATCCCTCCAGGACTGTTTTCAATATTAGGCTATCCTATAACCCATTTTTGGGGCCGATTCGATTAGTGTTACCAGGCCCTGGTTCTATGTTCAGGCTTCGGTAAAAACCTACAGTTTAATTCTAAGGCAGGTTTTATAAAATTTAACTGATTGGCATGCCCCATATAGCCTATTATGGGGCGAGCATATTATTACTATTAACCCTGAAGACAACATACTTAATCGCCGGGTTAATAACCAGAACAGAGACATAGCGATAGATCCTATGGAGCAGACAACACTATTTATTGTGGTTGGGGGATTATTAGTCCTCACCCTGGTGCTGGCAAGTATTATCCAGCGCTATAACGACTTCGTGGAAGAGCGTAACCAGAAGGTTCAGCGTATCCTTAACCGGGTAACTGAGATCGAGGCCTTGATTCAACGTATTCCAGGGCTGCCTGTGCCTGTGGAGGTTGAAACCTTGCTGCGTCAGGATATTTTGGTTCGTCTGCAGGCGCTGAAGCAGATGCATCACAAGTACGAGGGTATCAATCAGATGATTCAGGCCGCAGAGCAGGCCGTGGGAGAGGTCAAGGCTCAGCCTCAGGATACCCATCTGGATGCCCTGCGTCTGGAACAGTTTTCGCGTCTGTTGAAAGAGGTGGATTGGCTGCTCAAAGAGCGCCGGTTACTCACGCCAATGACCGATGAGTATAGGGATCGGTTGATTGCAGCACTCGATTTCAGGCACGCCGAATCTCTCTATCACCACCATATCAAGCAGGCAGAGCGATTGGAGAAGGAGCAGCAACTGCACCAGGCTCATTGGCACTGCAGTCAATTGAAGACTCTGGTAGAACCGTTAGTCCAAAACAACCAGCAAGCAGCTGAGTGGATTAAAGAGATTCGACGTGTTTGCGAGAAGATAACGAAAAGTTTGCGAGGCTCAGCTTAGTCGGATTGCTCTTTTTCGATATATCCGTTGACTGGTTCTGTGATGCGATGGCTCTCATCCAGCCACTCCCCAAGGTCGATCAGACGGCAGCGATCGCTGCAAAAGGGCTTCCATTTTGAAGAGTCTGCCCAGATGACCTCTTTGCCACAGTTGGGGCAAGGCACTGTTGTCGGTGCTTTTCTTTTCATTAGAAGATGCAGGTGGTGAGTTGAAAAGGGATATCCTGCTTGGACTGAGTAGGCTTGCCGCTATCGGTAGTCTCCAGAAAGCGAATGCTGAAACGGTGCTTATTGCCACTGATCTCTGTGAAGACATCGGTCTGTCTCGGCAGACCCACTCTGACCATCTGTGCTGGTGATGAAGGTTCCAGGGTTTTCTGGAAAAAACCTTGTAGCGCTCTCTCTTCACTGGGCAGGTTGCTGCCACGAACCAGGTTGAGCAACAGCACCACAGCTTCGCGTACCGGATGCAATTCCTGCATCCATTCGCTCATCTGGTTCTGACGTACTTCATGGGGCTGATTGAGCCAGCGATGGTACTGGGGGAGGTCGAAGTTGCAGCCACCACCAGGAATGCTACTGCGTTGCATGATGGCAGTGAGGAATTCGTTATTGCGCAGATTGCGGGCGATCTGTCCGTCCATTCGATAGACCTGGTGGATCGCCTGTTCCAGATCATCCAGAACCAGCCCCAGGGTCTGCATGTTAACCTCCGGCTGCTGACGTACCCTCTCCAGGTTGCTGATATGACGCTCCAGCTCCTTGAGAATCTCCGTCTTCAAGTCTGAACGTCCGAATACAGTCATGATACTGAGCAGACCACTAACCGCAGCCCGGTTGCTCCAGCTGTCGGCAAGCGGACGAAAGTGATCCACCTGTAGAAACAGGTGTTCAAGTCGAAGAAAGGTGCGAATCCTTTCATTCAATGGATGTTCGTAGTGAATCTGATCAGTCACAAGAGATCTGTTGGTCCATCTGGCAGAGTAAATAGCTGCTTATTATGTCAGGGGTTGACGCTGACTGCTAACGCGAAGCATAAGAGAGTGGGTGTCTGTTATCATTTTGCCATAGTCTACATCTAACTTCGCACGCCAGGTCCAAAACTGAAGCTGTCCAGAATATGTACATAGTTGACCCGTTCGAATTCGCTTGGGTCGGCTACACTGACCTGGCTGAGTCTGCCACGAAACTCCTCAACTGACTCAAAGCCCTTCTCCTCCATCCAGGATTCGATACCTTCAAGTAGACCACGGATCGCTCCTGGGCCCTGTTCGAGCAGCAGGCTGCAAAGGTGAACCACATCGGCTCCCGCCAGCAGTAACTTGATGGCATCCTCAGCGGTATGAATACCGCCAGTCGCCCCCAGTGAGAGTTTGGTGCGCCCATGCAGTATTGCGATCCAGCGCATTGCCAGCAGGGCTTCTGACGAGGTGGAGGTATGAAGTGAGCTGGTGAGTCGCAGATTGTCGATGTTGATATCGGGCTGGTAGAAGCGATTGAACAGGGAGACGCCACTGGCACCAGCTGCTTCCAGCTGCTTGACCATATTGGCCATAGCGCTGAAGGCCGGAGATAACTTCATGTTGATAGGCAGGTTTACCCGTTGTTCCAACTGGGTCAGCAGTTCTATATAGCGCTGTTCAATCTCCGTGCCGCTGGTTTCGATATCGGCCGCAACCTGATATATGTTCAGTTCAATGGCATCGGCGCCAGCCTGTTCCATCTCAGTAGCGTGGGTAATCCAGCCGCCTGGGGTGGTGCCATTGAGGCTGGCAATAATCGGGATATCGACGGCTTTCTTGAGTGTCTGGAGGTTTTCCAGGTAACGCTCTTGACCGTTGGAGAAGTCGTAATGATCAGGAAGAAATCCATCGGCTTCAGAAAACCCGGTGTCCTGGTGGTGCAGAAAGCGCACCATGCTCTCCTCTTCTGCAGTAACTGCCTCTTCGAAAAGTGAGTACATGATTACGGCCGATGCGCCGGCATCCTCCATTCTTCGCACGTCATCAATGCTGCGTGACAACGGAGAGGCTGAAGGTACTAATGGGCTTTTGAGGCTTAAGCCAAGGTAGTCGGTTGTAAGGTCCATATCACTCATCTGAGATCGAATTCCAAATTACGTTTACAAAATATTATTTGCAGAGTATAGGCATTTCCTTCTCGGTCAACATACCCCTGTTGAAATGCGCCAAATTTAGCGCGATGCCCAATCAGGTCTCACTGGCTGATACTAACCAGGCCATACGATATTAATAGACTCAGGGCTACAAGCGTAGCTCAGATCAAGGCGCACCCCAAGGGCACTTCCTTCGGGGCGCGGCTCGCCGGCAGGAGTGGCACAGGGATGTGCCGTTTACGGAGCTAAGGATGGAATAGCCCATCCCTTGTCAAGAGCCGCAACACCGAGCTGAGTCATGCTTGTAGCCCCTATCCTCATATATTTAATGACAGGCCGTCGTGTATTAATATCGATGGCCTGGTTAGTAAATACCTGGGATGCAGGCAGGTTGTTACACTATGTTACAGTCGAATACCCAGCGCAACAGGCTTTTTGCGCATGGCGTGCTAATGTCAGGGGTGACGAAAGTAGAGGTTTTTTTAAATGCACGAAAATACCACAGATAGACCGCCCAGGGTGCTGTTGGTGGAAGACGATGTTCAGCTGGCAGGGTTGGTGCAGGAGTATCTGCAGAGATATGAATTTGAAGTGCATCTGCAGCATCGAGGGGATACAGCGATCGAGAGAGTGCGAACACTCAAGCCGGATATTCTGGTGTTGGATCTGAATCTGCCAGGGCGTGATGGCTTGGAGATCTGTCGTGAGATCCGGGCGGAGTTTAACGGCCCTATCGCCATGTTCACCGCCCGGGATGAGGATGTGGATGAAGTGGTGGGATTGGAGTTGGGTGCTGATGACTATCTGACCAAGCCTGTTGAACCTCGTGTGCTACTGGCTCGACTGCGATCCTTACTGCGACGATATCGCGTTATCACCTCCCCACCAACTACTCCTGTAGGTGATCAACTTACCTTTGGTGGATTGCATGTTGATGCCAGTGCAAGAACCTCAACCCTCAATGGAGAGCCGATTGAGCTTTCAACGGGGGAATTTGATCTGTTGTGGTTGCTGGCTGGCACTGCCGGCAGAGTAGTTGACCGGGATAGTGCATTGAAGACGTTGCGCGGTTTTGGTTATGACGGCTTGGATCGTTCTGTGGATATTGGTATTTCGAGATTGCGACGTAAACTGAACGACAACGCCCATCGACCCTACCGCATCAAGACAGTGCGCGGACGGGGTTATCTGTTCGTGCCAGATGCCTGGGGCTGATCGGAATCATGGTGCGGCTCTACCTTACCCTCTACGGCGTACTCTTTTTTACCTGTACCCTTTTTGTTTTAGGGCTCATCTGGCTGCCCGAAGTGGCACTGAAAGGGACGATTCATGATCACTATGAACGTTCCATGTTTGGCGTTTTTGGTCTGGTGGAAGATAGATTGAAAGCCAGACCCAATGACGAATGGGATCAGGTGATTGTTGAGCTGGAAGTAAATTTCAAAAGTGGCTTGGTGTTATTCGATTTTGATGAGTTGCCAACGGAGGTTTCCGAACAATCCGAACTCAAGCAGGGTGAATTTGTTTTTACTGACAAGGATGGCCAGACTCGGTTTTACAAACGAGTGCCCGCTTCTGATCGTTATCTGATGTTGGCTCTGGGTGTGAGTCAAGAGCAGCAGGAGGTGGAGGATGTCGAGGGTATAGTACGTTTGATTGAAGATCTGTTTCTGCAGAAAGAGCAGGCAGAGTGGCCACAGGTTCTGCAGATGCTGGGCCAAAGATTCAAAATGCCGTTGAGTTTGCTGCCCCTCGATGACCCTTCGCTACCAGCAGACCGGTTGACTGAGATAAAAGCAGGCAAGGTTGTAGTGCTCGGTATGCAGGATAGCCGTGAAACTTACTATGCCCGAGTGCTTGATTCTGATCTGGTGTTTCGCGCCGGGCCTTATGAAGCGCCTTTTGTATTGCGCCATTTCAATATGCTGTTACTGGTTGTTTTTGCCTTAGTGGTTGCTTTGGCTGTCTACCTCTGGGTGCGTCCTGTGTGGCGGGAGTTGAACCGTTTTGATCAAGGGGTCAGCAGGCTAGGAGCAGGGGATCTCGATACCCGTTTGACAGTAGGTAAAGGTGCGGCTCTGAAAGCCCTGGCTGAGACCTTTAATGCCATGGCAAAGCGTATACAAAAGCTGATTCTATCTCACAGAGAGTTGACCGGAGCAGTCTCCCATGAACTGCGTACACCAATAGCCCGCTTACGCTTTCGTGTGGATATGTTGGCAGAACCGCTTGCAGAGGAGGATAGAGATCGCCATATCACCGCCATGCGCAAAGATATTGTTGAGCTGGAAGAGTTGGTGAATGAATCGCTCAGCTATTCACGTCTCGACCGGGAGCGTCCGGAATTGGTGTTGGATACCGTCTACTTGCAGGATTGGCTGCAGGCACTGCTGATTGAGATTGAGGATGATTTTTCAGAACTTAAGCCTGAACTTATTTCACAGGCAAAATATGATCAACTACAAGTTGCTCTCGATTCAAAACTGATGGGCAGAGCGGTTAAGAATCTACTCAGAAATGGACGTCGTCACGCAGAATCGAGTTTAGTGATCAGAGGGGAGTATCGAGAGGGTATGGCTAGAATCGTTGTTGAAGATGATGGTGCCGGAGTGCCTGAGAAAGAGAGCGAGCGAATATTCAAACCTTTTGCCAGACTGGACGCTGCACGAGACCGGGAATCTGGTGGTGTTGGCTTGGGGTTGGCCATTGTGCAGCAGATTGTGCGTTGGCATGATGGCAAGGTTTGGGTAGAGCGTGCCGACAGTGGTGGGGCACGTTTTATTGTTGCCTGGCCAGCTACACAAGTCTGAGTATGATATCTATTCAGGTACAGCACACTAGTGATCGTTACCTTCATAAATCCACATCGATTGAGTATTCACCGCTGGTTCAAAGCCTACTGTTTTATAAAACTCGATTGCATTAATGTCAGCAGTTAACATCTGCTGGTGAAACTCTTTATAGATTGACTGCATGGCGTGCATCATTTTGGAACCAATTCCTTTGCCTTGGTACACCGGGTGAACCAGCATGTGTGGGTAGTAAACAACTAAATGCCCATCTGATATCGCGTTGCCAATACCAACTAATTTACCATCAATGCGAGCTGTTACCAGTGTGTGGGAGTTTTCTAAGGCGAGTAATAGTGGTTTTGGTTTTTCAGCTGAAGACCATCCATTTGCACGGTACAGCTCAACCACTTCATTCTCTTCAATCGAATCGTTGATTTGAATTTTAACTTCCATGTTGATTCGGTGTTTCTCTGCTGTGAAAGAAATTTTCGGATTTCTCCTCATAAACCTTGAGGAGCATATTTGTAAGCACATTCAACGTGACTGGTTTACTCAGGAAATCAGTAAAGCCTGCATCGAGTATGCTATTGCGTTGTTCAGGAAATGCATGAGCTGTAATAGCGATCAGTATAGGTGGGGATTGAAACTCTTCAAGAACTACAGCTGCAACCTCCAGGCCAGTGATGTCGGGCATTTGAATATCAAGCAGTACAACATCATATTGTTCGTTACGCATTCGCTTCAGAGCTTCTGTTCCATTTTTAGCCTCATCAAATTTTGCGCCCAGCTTGGTGAGAAAGACATTAAGCAGTCGACGATTTATATCGTTGTCGTCAACGATAAGCACTTTTAGGTTGTGTAACTCGGTATCAGTATTGACGGGTTTTTGTTTTTCAACTATTTCGTTCCTATTCCCTGATTCAAATCTCAGAATTAAACTGAAGCAGGTTCCCTGAGCAACTTCGCTCTGGACATAAAGCTGACCACCCAACCGATTTACCAGGTTCTTGACAATAGCCAGGCCGAGGCCGGTTCCTTCATTTCGACGAGTCTCAAACCCCTCTAGTCGTGTAAAGTTCTCAAATATGGAGGTCAATTTATCTGTAGGGATGCCAATGCCGGAATCTTGTATGTCAAATATTAGAATTGTGCTATCTGGTGACTTCTCTTTTGTACTGATATGAAGAGTGACATACCCAGATTCGGTATACTTAAGTCCATTGGATAACAGGTTGCCCACAATCTGTCGAACTCGACTGACATCTCCGCGTATCACATCCTCTACGTCACTATCGACTTTCAATGTGAAGGATAACCCTTTTTTGTTGGCTATGGGCTGGAGCATGGCAACAAGGTCCTGCATCTCCTTAGTTAGAGAAAAAGACTCCTCAGTGATGTGAATATGCCCTGCTTCGATAGCAGTGATATCAAGAATATCATTTACGATATGCAGAAGACTCTTACCGGCTTTTTCAATCTGATCTACAGACTCTTTATATTTCAAATCAAGTGGTTCACTCTGCAATAAATCGGTAAAACCTATAACGCCATTCAGTGGCGTGCGAAGTTCGTGACTTATCGTGGCCAAAAATTGGCTTTTGGCAATGTTCGCCTGTTCTGCTCTCTCCCTGGCCTCTTCAACGTTTGCGTTTGAGTTTCTTAGCTCACTGACCAGTTTCTCATTATCAAGCCAGAGGCGAATATTTCGAGTTATGGCTGTGCTGTACTCTTTTGCTGCTGATAGCACGAAGAGGGTATAGATCAGTATCATGCCTAGCATGATTATAGATTTTTCAGAATTCTCCAGCGCCAGTGTGAAAGAGATTGGTGAGAGTATTGCTACAAGTGAGAAAACATAATTCTTGAATATCGAAGCGCGGGTTATGATGCCACCTGCAGTTATACCTGCAAGCATAAACAGGGTTATCGTCTGATAGGTCTCTACCTCTATCGAGTAGCCTGCTAGGCCAATCAATCCCCAGGGTATGTCATTGAGTAGTGCGAGAAAAGTAAAGATTCTCAACCAGCGCGCAGCATTGACCTCTGTTCCAAGTCGTTTGAATAGATAGGCAGAGATTAGGAAGAGAGTCGCAGTGATGCAGCTAAAGCCTACCAGGGAAAGCAGAATCGGTGTCGAAATATAATCCCAGTAGAAATAGGTAACCAGTGCAAGTAAAGCATAAAAACCGATACTGGATTTTATTGCTAGCTTGTAATACTCCTTTGCTAACTCCAGGCTTAGCTTAGTATCGACTATCAAGATGGTTTTCCAGGTCTCTCTTCTTGGCTTTGGCGGATTATTTTTTAATCCTGCCTAGTATAAAGGAGATGTTCCTCATGAATAGAACTACTGCTCATCTGCTGTCTGGCATTTATGTGGCATCGAGTAACCTCCTAAATTAAATAGGGTTTACAATATAGCATCAACTTTCAAATATTTGTAATCAGTGTCATTGTTGCTTCAACCCGTCAGTTTAAATTACTCATACTCTAAGGTATGACTGCTGCGAGAAAAATGTAGCTATCAACTTGCTGTGGTGTGGGGCTTTGCCCTACAAAATAGGGTGATAAACACTGTAGTGATGTTGCTGCTGTTAACTCATGATCTAGGGTCTGTTAGCCACCACTAGGACTTTGCATCTAACGCCTTATGGTGGGGCATGGCCCCACCCTACGTCTGTTTTGTGTTTGTTTTCAAGAGTCTCTTGAAGTTGGGATGGAGGGTAATGGTGAATTTGTGGGTTAATTAAACAGTGATAGGTTTGTGGTTGTCTTTAAATCAGTCAGCTATCTGCCAATGGATGATCTATCGATTTCTGCAATAGCGCCGGGTGCGCCAAGGTAACATGAGCAAGCCGGCGAACATCAGATAGCGCAGATCTGGCTCAGGTACCGCAGCAAAACGCATGGCATCCACGCCCACTAAATCGTCAGTGGCGCAACTCGAACCTGTTGCTTGAGAACAGTCAAAGTTGAGCGTGAAAGCTGTAAAGCTCTGAGTAGGGTCGTAGAAAGAGATGATATCCAATCGGCCGTTATTATCGTCTGATCCCGGCAGGTGGAACAGAAGTGACTCATATCCACTGTTGGTTGTGAAGGTCAGTACAGTGTCACCAATAGAGGTGGCTACATCCAGCAGGTCGAACTGAATCGCATTGATCGCATTTTCAAAGCTGAATGTCACCGGTCCCCAATTCTGATAGCCACCTGGGGCAGCAGAGATAGAAGAGAGGCCGTCACTGACAAAGTCTCCACTATTTTTGTAGGCTGTTTCGAGTCTGAAGTGTTCACCCTCTTCAGTGGAGACATTGACCTGGTCAAATTGTAGCTGTTCGGCATAGCGGTTGGACGGTGCACAGGCGTCAGGTGAAACATCACCACAACGTTCTGACCACTGTTGCGAGGTCTGTTCGAAACTCTCATGGCTGAAGATCAGGTTTTCTGTAGCGTCTTCAAAGCTCGCACTGTCATTGATATATAAGACCGGTGTCGCCCAGACTGACGTTGTGCTGACTACCATCGCGGTAAATAGAGCTGAGAATAACCTGAACATCCTGCTACCTGCTGCAATACGAAAAAAAATACTATTAGCTGACAATTTGGCTCAAGCGCTGAGATAAGGGCTAACTATATAGTTTTAATGGATATTTCTAAAATCTATTAGTTACTTAATCTACGCTGAAAATTGAACTGCGCTTAATGCATATCGTCCATGATTCAGAATTCTGCAGGCACTAGTGTACCTCGTCATAGATTCTGTACCATTCAGAGCCGCCCCAATACGTCAGATCAAGGCGTGGCTCGCAGGGAATGGCAGGCCTTTTACAAGAGTCTGTTACAGAGAGATACATTCCCAAACAATACCACCACAGACATTAACAGGCCGGTTTCTTACTCTGGTGACGTCAATCAATAAAAAGGAGACGTTACTATGCAAAACCCTGTTTTTCACTCTTCAAGTACGAGCAATATCCCGACTGTTGCGCTTGCCCTGGGTATATCACTTCTATCTGCTCAGACATCCGCTGGTGAATGGCTTGTCGGCGCCAATCTGGGGGGAGGGCGTAATCCGGTTGTCGGTGAAGACGGTTATGCTGCACTGGTTCCGGTAGTGGCCTACCGGGGGGATCGCTTTCATGCCAATCTGGGTAACCCTGGCCTCTCTTACTTCAATGGAAGCACAAATTTTGGTGGCCTGGGATACAGTCTGATTAAAGAAGAAAATTTTAACCTTGACCTGGTAGGACGATTTCGTGCCATGGGTATTGACCCTGATGACAATGATGAGCTGGAGGGTTTACATAAACGTAAACCTGGCTTTGATGCCGGCATAGATTTCAGCTGGGGCAGTGAACTCGGTCAGTTGAATGGACAACTTTTGGCAGATATCAGCGGTCGTTCGAAAGGTCAGGAGCTGGTTGTCAGTTATGCCTATCCCATGCAGTTTAGTGGTTGGACATTGAGACCTGAGGTTGGAGTCAGTTGGCAAAGCAGTGACCTGGCTGACTACTACTTTGGTGTTGACGAGGATGAGGTGAATTCCCAACGTGAGGCCTATCAAGGGAGATCCACTGTCACGCCATTCCTTGGCATTCAGGCAGAGTATCAACTTACGAAGCATACCCATTTGGTTGGTGGCGTTGGTGTCGGACGTTTAGGTGATGGTATCGGTGACAGTCCCATCGTTGATAAGCGTAATATGGCTGGTGGCTTTATCGGCGCGGTATACCATTTCTGATCTCAACCGATATGAAACTGAAGCGCACTCTTGTATTGACGATCGTTGCTCTGCTGTTCCTTGGGCTGATGCTGATCGGGTGATCATGCTGCATGATGGAGTGGTGGTGTGAACGGTTTGCGGGTCTTCATCGAGCTTTTGAATGAAGCAATCTATGCCCTATGGCAGAACCGCTTGAGATCACTGCTTAGTGTGGTTGGTATTGCCATCGGTATTGCAGCAGTGATGACTGTCAGTGCGGTAAGCAGTGGGGGTAAAGCATTCGTCTTGAAAGAGCTGGAGACTTTTGGGCTGCGTTCAGTATGGGTGTTTCGTGATTATGGAGATAAAGATCCACAGAGACGAGTACGCACAGGCTCTGGGGTGGAGACCCGTGACCTGGCGATATTACGGGGTGAGTGTTGCCCTGCGGTGCGTGCTTGATCTGGTCACCGGTTTTCCGTTGATGCCAACGCTGAGTGGTGTTTTAACAGGATTAATCGTTTCGGTTCTGGTGGGCCTGGCCTCTGGTTACTATCCTGCAAGACGGGCCGCAAACTATCTACCTGTTGAAGCCTTACGTAGAGACTAGGGTCAATTTCAGTAAATGAAAACAGATATTGTCATGATCATTTTTCAACTGCTTGGCTATATGTTTTGAGGTCAGCCGAAAGTAACTCTCTATTAGATTCAATCTTTATTCTCTCCAATTGCTCCTTTGCCAGTTGAAGATACGCCTTTGCCTCATGCAGGTTGTTGGAGAGAACAGAGCATTGAATTAAATTTTCATAGGCATACCCGAGGAAAAAAGGAGGTAGTTGATGTTTTTTTGAAATTTCCACATTTCTTTTGCCATACTCTTCAGCAATTTGCAGGTTGCCGGACAGACAGTGAACTCTCGCCATTTGCCAATAAGCTGTTGATAGGTTCTGAGGTGTGCAATCGGAGCGGTTTTTCCAACTCCAGAGAGAGGTAGAAGCCAGAAGTATCATCTCCTCATTATCTTCAACACTTCGGCTTTCTTTGTCGATATATTCCCAGCATTTATTGAAACATTCGACTGATAGTTTTTCCCATAATGATTGGTAATCATCCCTGTTGTTTTTGCTCATTTTGATATCTCGTATCTCCCGGGGTCGGAGTCGAATCGAGAGCTGAATGGTTTGATATAGAATCGCACTAGTTTATTTTTTGAAGTAATTCACGATATGTGGACTCTCGACTCCGACCCCTGTTATTAATATAAGCTCGTAAAGCCAAGTATGATTGTAGAAGATTTGTTTGCAATTGACATTAGCAATTTGTGTTATCAAGCGCCAGGAACTATCAAGCCCCTTGCTCTTGTAAGATGAACCGATCAACCATATGGTACATAATCTTTGACGAGGTATATTGGTGCGAAGAAAGGGAAAAATCACATCCTGGTATGACGATAAAGGTTATGGATTCATCGTTCCGCTTGCTGGAGGTAAGCGAACATTTGTTCATATCAAAGCCTTTGCGAACAGGGCTCGTCGTCCAGTCGTTGGCGATGTTGTTACCTATTCGATTTCGAGCGATTCCCGTGGCAGGCCATGTGCTGATAAAGCTAATATTGCCGGTGTTGCTAAAACTGTAAAGCGAAAAGTTTCTTCAAGCGTTCTGGCAAACCTTTCAGTATTAGGTTTCCTGATGTTTGTTGGTGGAGCTGTCTATCTCTCCCTCATTCCAGTACCGGTCATATTTCTCTATGTTGTTGCCAGTGCAATAACTTTTTCTGCCTATGCGCTTGATAAGGTCGCTGCAGTAAGAGGCGGTTGGCGTACCAGTGAGAATGCGCTCCATCTAATGTCTCTTGTTGGCGGTTGGCCTGGTGCATTGATGGCGCAAAGCCATTTGCGACATAAAACAAAGAAGCAGCCATTTCGGGCACTCTTTTGGATGACTGTTGTGCTGAACTGTGCGGCATTGATAGGGCTACTTACACCACAGGGTGGGGTTTTATGGCGATCAGTAATTGGTGCGGTAACTTGAGTGCCAGGTGGGGCATGGCCCCACCCTACGCTTCGAATCAAAGGTCTTACCTCACCACACTCTAAATCACAGGTAGGGTGGGGCCATGCCCCACCATGGTTAGGTGAATAGGCGAGGGTACAGCCCTGCCGCACCATGCCCAACTAAAACCAAACCAGCTGATGAGTCGGTATAGAGACGCTGCTGGTAATGAATAAATATCTGGGTTTTTTAGAAAAACCTTACCCTGCAGGTGGGGCATGGCCCCACCCTACGCTTTGAATGAAAGGTCTTGCTCCACCACACTCTAACTCACAGGTAGGGTGGGGCCATGCCCCACCATGGTAAGGTGAATAGGCGAGGGTGCGGCCCTGCCGCACCATGCCCAACTGAAATAAAACCACCTGATGAGTCGATATAGATACGCTGCTGGTAATGAATAAATATCTGGGTTTTTTGAAAACCACACCCTGCAGGTGGGGCATGGCCCCACCCTACGATTCATCATGGCTTTTGGTGGAATTCAGCTTCTGAATCTATTCCGGATAGTGGTGATATGGTGATCGTTGGTTTTCAGCTCGTCAATCATTTTGGCAATTTCGGTATTGAGGGCTGACCTCCGCAAGATATTACAATTTAACTCAATTCTGTCTATATCTTTCGGTTGGTTGTTGGGGGTTGTCATTCAAAATCGACCTCCGGGTTTTTTCGAGGAGTCTTATTTTAAAGGCAGATAGATATCTGTTATCTGTTCGTGTTCCGGTACATCCGGAACCCGCTTCAAGTAGTGGAAGAAGGGTGGAAAATCCCGTAACTCTTCGCCGCTCTCTGGCAGCCAGTCGCGATATTAGGGGTAGATGCTCTCGTCGATACGATCCGTAGAACCGATGTGGCGTACCTTCGCACAGCGGCCTGCTGGAATTCGTTTCGTTGTCACCCCTTGCGCATTCACAGGTATATCAGCTGATCAATTGATAGATCCTCATCAAGATGTTGATCGATCTTATCGAAAACTCGGTTCATTCGATCCGCATATTTTGTGACTTGCCCTTGCTTCACGTTGATATCTCCTCAATCAGGCGGACACTGTAGGGTGAATATTGATCTCTATCCTGACTGAGCGTGCTCCTTTTTCTGGCCAGGTGGATACGTAGCGCACTTTTATCGTTATACACTCACTCTGCCACTGATAAATGTCAGAGAGTGGTGTTATGTTGTCGATGCCCGGCCGGAGGTGAGTGACTTCCAGATTGAGAATATCTGCAATTCTGCTGTCGTACACAAGCAAGCTAACCTATCTCTGCCGCTGCAGCATCAATCAATCGGTTAGAAATGAATATTTCAAACCTGACAGAGTCTCGATTGTGTCAAGATGTTTCAAAGGAGTAAGAAGACACATTGTGATACAAGAAAAGAGTTTTCCATTCTCTGTCAGGTCGGGATAATGATGAGCAATATTTTGACCGGATTCCTGGCTTAACTAAGGGTGTGCTGTTTGTTACTGCGTTGTTGTTCCCACCATTTTTGCTTTTCACTCCTTCTGGTGGCTTGGTTGCTGTCGGCTTGTAGCGCTATGCCTTCTCGTGAGGCATTGCCATTGAAACCGCCTGCGCAATTCAGTGTTGAGGGTGGTGAGCGTCCAGTTTCGGATCGCTGGTGGCGAGATTTTTCCGATTCGGGTCTCGAGCACCTGATAGAACAGGCCTTGGCCGATAATTTCTCCTTGCGTGCTGCCTGGGCACGGTTGCAGCAATTTGAAGCCGTGGCGCTACGGGAGGGTGCAGCACGACTGCCAAGCCTGGACATGAGAGGTAGTGTTACCCATCAGGATTCGAATGAAGCGAAGGGGAGTACCAGTCGCCAGTTTGGGCTCTACGCCGCCTATGAGCTTGATCTTTGGGGGCGTGTTCAGGCCACAGCTGATGCGGCGACTCTGGATGCCGAGGCTTCAGAAGCTGACCTGCAGACGGCGGCCTTGAGTCTCAGTGTAACTCTGGCAGATACCTGGTATCAGCTGTTGGAGCAGCGGGCGCAACGCAAGCTTATAGAGAGTCAGCTCGAACTGAATCGACAGCTGTTGAAACTGATTGAAGCCAGGTTCCGCATCGGTCAGGTGAATGCCAGTGATGTCTATCGCCAGCGTCAGCTACTGGCCCAGACCGAGGGCGAGGCAACACAGGCGGAGACTCAGCTTCGCAATCTGGAACACCAGTTGGCGATTCTTGTGGGAAGTGTTCCAGGCGGTACGAGCCTGCCAGAGAACTCTGACTTGCCTCTGCTGGGGCCTCTGCCAGCTACTGGCCTGCCTGCGGATCTGTTGCGCCGTCGTCCCGATCTTCAGGCGGCACTATTACGTTTGCGGTCTGCAGATGCCAGGGCGGCGGCGGCCGTGGCAGCACGCTATCCACGTCTTGATCTCAGTGCCACTCTGACAACACCGGGCGTCAGCGGTGGGGTGTTTGATAACTGGCTTGGCAATATTATTGCCCAGCTGAGTGCGCCTCTGTTTGATGGTGGTCAGCGTCGTGCAGAAGTAACACGTACCCAGGCGGTTGTCGAAGAGTCACTGAATGACTATGCTCAAACGCTGTTGGAAGCCCTCGTCGAAGTGGAGGATGCGCTCGTCTCTGAAGCTGGTCAGCGACGCTATCTTGCTACTATCGATGCACAGCTAGATGCCTTGGGGACAGTAGCAACCCAGGAGCGCCAACGCTATTTCCAGGGTGATGCAGATTACCTTTCAGTACTTGATGCCTTGCGCTCCAGGCAGGCGCTTGAGCGTCAGCAATTGAGTGCCCGGCGTGAGCTGATCAGCTACCGAATTGATCTGGTCAGTTCCTTGGCCGGTGGCTGGTCGATGACCTCAGAGGATGATCCCCAATGAATCAGAAAACCCATGTGTCATCACTGACCGGGTATCTTAAACGGGCTGTGTTGCCGGTTGTGGTAATCGTAGTGGCTGCAGTTGCGGTAACTTATATGATGAATACAAGCAAACATGCGAAACGGGGGAAGCCAACCCGTGAGGCTCGCCTGGTTGATGTTGTTGAGGTTACCTCAGCTACAGTACCTTTGAGTATTGAAGCCTGGGGAACTGTTGAAGCGGCACGAGAGATCAATCTGCAGTCTCAGGTGGCGGGCGAGATTCGGGAAATCGGTAAACAGTTCGAACCTGGTGCTTATGCTGACAAGGGATCGCTGATGTTGCAGATAGACACAGCGGACTACGAGTCAACGCTAAGCCAGCGTCGTGCCGATCTGGTCAAAGCCAAGGCGGATCTGGCGTTGGAGGTGGGTAAGGCAGCAGTAGCGGAGCAGGAGTTTGGTCTGCTGAGTCAGGAGGCAGTGCCTTCACCGGCACAGCGCCGTCTGATGTTACGTGAACCGCAACAGGCAACCGCCCGTGCAAGTGTAGCCTCAGCGGAGGCGATATTGGCCGCTGCAGAGCTGGATCTGACACGAACCCGGGTAACAGCACCATTCAATGCTTTGATTCTGGAACGTCATACCGATCTTGGCGCGCGGGTTGCGGTTGGCGGGAATATCGCAACCCTGGTGGGCACTGACACCTTTTGGGTGGAGTTGGCACTACCTGCCGCTACGCTTCGTTGGATCGATCTAGCTAATCAGGACACCCCAGGTGCTGAGGTTTATATCTATCAGGACAAGGTGTGGGACAGAGGCTATTTTCGGCAAGGCCGCGTGATTCGACTGCGAGGCGACCTGGAGGAGATAGGCCGAATGGCCCGTCTGCTGGTTGAGGTGACTGACCCACTGGGATTGGAAGACCCATCCCAGCAGCCGCTGCTGATTGGCGCCTTTGTTCGCGCTGAAATCAAAGGGCGTGAGTTAAAGGATGTAGTTACCCTGGAACGGGGCTGGTTGAGAGATGATGACAAAGTATGGGTTATGGACAGAGATGACAAGCTCGCGATTCGTCTTCCGCAAGTGGTCTACCGGGGCGTCAATCAAGTGTTTGTACGGGGTGGCCTTGAACCAGGGGATCGTGTGGTTACCAGTGAATTGGCTGTGGCCGTTGAAGGCATGCCACTGAGACTTGCTCAGGAAAGAGCCAGGCCATGAGTGTTAACGAAGTCTGGAACAAAGGCCCCATCGCATGGATGGCGAGGAATTCAGTCACCTCGAATCTGCTGATGCTGGTATTGATCCTGGGCGGTCTGTTCATGACCACCAAGATTCAGCAGGAGGTATTTCCTGCCTTCGAAATGGATCGGGTCACAGTGAGTATTGCTTATCCCGGTGCTACCCCGGAAGAGGTGGAGCAGGGTGTGATACTGGCGGTGGAAGAGGCAGTGCGCACTCTCGAAGGTATTGATGAGGTGCACTCCACAGCATCTGAGGGTAGTGCCTCGGTCACCATAGATCTGCTCACAGACGCCGATGCCCAGAAGCTCTATCAGGATGTGCAGCAAGCGGTGGCGCGGGTCACGACCCTGCCATCAGAGACTGAGCGCCCCAGTATTACCCTGGATGTACATAAACATGGCGTTATAGATATCCAGGTCTATGGCGACGCCGATGAACAGGCCCTCTACCATGCGGCCCAGCGTGTGCGGGAGGGTCTACTGCAACAATCCGGCATCACTCAGGTGGATCTCGAAGGCGCCCGTGATCTGGAAGTGCATATCTCAATCCCTGAAGCAGTGCTGCGTTCCCATAGACTGACCTTGACCGAGGTGGCTCAGACAGTGCGGGCGATGGCTGTCGATCGTGCTGGCGGTACCCTCGAAACCCAGGGTGGTGAGATTCTGTTACGGGTTAAAGAGCGTCGTCAGTGGGCGACTGAATTTGCAGCTTTGCCCATTATCAACGGCGAAGGTGGCGTTCTACTCAGGCTTGGGGATATAGCCGATGTCAGTGAAGGCTTTGCCGACAGCAATCGGATTGCGACCTTCGATGGTAAGCGCGCGATTGGCGTTAATGTCTCCCGGGTAGGGGAGCAGACGCCCCTCGGAGTTTCAGAAGCAGTCCGAGATGTGTTACCCGAAATTGAGGCCAACCTGCCGCCGCAGATCGAGGTGGCGATACTCAGGGATCGATCAGAAATCTACCAGCAACGACTCCGTCTGTTGTTAAAGAACGGTTTTATGGGGTTGATGCTGGTACTGGTTTTGCTCAGTCTGTTTTTGGAGTTCAAACTGGCTTTCTGGGTGACTGTGGGTATTCCCACCGCTTTTCTAGGCGCATTACTGTTTCTGCCAGGGGTGGATGTCTCGATCAATATGGTCTCCCTGTTCGCCTTTATTGTTGCGCTGGGTATCGTCGTGGATGATGCCATCATCGCAGGCGAGAATATCTACGAATATCGCCAGCGGGGTATGGGGTTTCTGGAAGCATCTATCCGTGGTGCTCAGGATATTTCCATACCAATCAGTTTCAGTATTCTAACCAATATCGTTGCATTTATGCCGATGCTGTTTATCCCTGGATCGTTCGGCAAGATCTGGGGGGTGATCCCACTGGTTGTGAGCAGTGTCTTCCTGATCTCCTGGCTGGAGGCTCTGTTTATACTACCGGCCCATTTAGCCCATGTGCGAGATAAGCGCAGTACCCGTTTGGGTGAAGCGTTGCATCAGCGCCAGCAGCGATTCAGTCTCGCATTCCGCCATTTTGTCGAAGACTATTACGGGCCTTTCCTGCATACAACGGTTCGTCATCGCTATTTTACTGTGACCTGTGCGTTGGCAATTATGGCGGTGGTGATATCCCTTCCCCTGAGTGGACGCATGAACTTTATTCTCATGCCCAAGGTGGAGTCTGATCGTGCTGATACCCGGGTGACCATGCCAGTGGGTACACCAATGGCACGGGTCGAAGCTGTGCGTGATCGTCTACTTACTGCGCTTGATAAGGTGGTTGAAGAGAATGGGGGAGAGAGACTCAGCAAGGGGACATTTGCCCTGGTGGATGAAAACAAGGTCTCCGTTCGCGCCTATCTGCAATCCCCGGATGAGCGTCCCATCAGCACAGCGCAAGTGGCCAGGTTATGGCGAAAAGAGGTCGGTGTTATCCCCGGTACGGAATCAAGTCGATACGAGTCAGATCGGGGAGGGCCAGGCAGTGGCGCATCGATCAGTGTTGAGCTCAGTCATCGGGATACAGTTATGCTTGATCAAGCCAGTAGTGCACTGGCGGATCGTTTGCAGCAGTTCTCCAACATCAAAGATATCGATGATGGTTTTACCCCAGGGAAGAGGCAACTTGATTTCAAGTTGACCGCCGCAGCGAGAAGCCTGGGGCTTACAAGTAATGAGATTGGCAGTCAGATCAGATCGGCATTTTATGGTGCTGAAGCCTTGCGACAACAGCGAGGTAACGATGAGGTCAAGATAGTGGTTCGGCTGCCTGAGAGTGAACGTAGTCGACTGTACGATCTTGAACAGCTGCTGATACGAACGCCTGATGGCGGCTATGTGCCCCTTACCCAGGTGGCGGAATTCGAATCAGGCCGAGCCTTCACCAAGATCAGCCGACGTGGTGGTCGACGAACAGTTACTGTGACCGCCAATGTTGAACCGATCAGTGAGACAGCTCGGATATTGGCGGAGGTCAAAGAGACGTTGTTACCCGCACTGTTACGTGACTACCCTGGACTCAGTTACAGTTTCGAAGGACGCCAGGCAAGTATGCGGGATGCTGTGCGCAGTTTCTTTATTAGTGTCACTGGCGCCTTGATCATTATCTATGCGCTGCTGGCTATTCCCTTTCGCAGTTATATTCAACCTATGATCGTCATGAGCGCCATTCCTTTTGGTGCTGTCGGGGCGATACTAGGGCATCTGATAATGGGTTATAACCTCAGCTTGATCAGCGTTATGGGAATAATTGCACTGGGTGGTGTGGTAGTGAATGACGCCCTGGTAATGATTGATTATGCCAATGCTCGTCGTAGTGAAGGATTGTCTGCATTTCAGGCGATGGTTGCTGCGGGTGTGCGTCGATTCAGACCGATTCTGCTGACTACGGTAACTACATTCGGAGGTCTTGCTCCGATGATTTTTGAGACTTCACGTCAAGCTCGCTTTTTAATCCCGATGGCTATATCCCTGGGTTTCGGAATTCTATTTGCAACTGCTATAACGTTGCTGCTTGTGCCAAGCCTATATGTGATTATGGATGATGTGGTAAGAGTGACAGGTCGTAAGGTAAAAGAGCAAGCAGAGGAAGAGCAGAATGAAGTGGTGTAGAAGTAATCAGAGGTTGCTTACTCTCCCAGTTATTTCTTTAGTCTCGTGTTATATGACCTGAAGCTCCGGAGTAAATTCGAGCAAGGGCGCGGCCCTGCTGCACCCGTCTTCTATTCACCTTGCTATGGTGGGGCATGGCCCCACCCTACCTGTGATTTGGAGTGCAGTGGGACAAGACCTTTGATTCGAAGCGTAGGGTGGGGCCATGCCCCACCTGTGAATTGGAGTGCAGTGGGACAAGATCCTTTGATTCGAAGCGTAGGGTGGGGCCATGCCCCACCTGTGAATTGGAGTGCAGAGAGACAAGACCCTTTGATTCGAAGCGTAGGGTGGGGCCATGCCCCACCTGTGAATTGGAGTGCAGTGGGACAAGATCCTTTGATTCGAAGCGTAGGGTGGGGCCATGCCCCACCTGTGAATTGGAGTGCAGTGGGACAAGACCTTTGATTCGAAGCGTAGGGTGGGGCCATGCCCCACCTGTGAATTGGAGTGCAGTGGGACAAGACCCTTTGATTCAAAGCGTAGGGTGGGGCCATGCCCCACCAAAAAACTGCTAAGTAAGTACCCTCTCTCCCTCACCCGATTTCTCTTAAAATGCAACTTGTTATTCAGCTCAGTTGCTGACCTCTACTCAATTCTATTTCAACCCATTGGTCACTCCCCTTTCGACCCACACGCCTCTCATCTATCTGCACCTCAATGCGGGATATCACCCATCCCTTAAGTTATATGACCTTATATTTAAGCTGTAGGAAAAATCATCTCTATAACAATCAATCAATTACAAATGGCATGTTTCTTGAGCAGTGTAATAGCAGCTGAAGTAGTTCTCGTGACTGAAATCAGCATCTTAATCTAAGGAGAGATAACCCAGACAGATTACTTCTAAGTAGAAAAAAGTGACGCCAAGTTAACTCAATATGATGTAGAAAAAGCAGAGTGTAGATACGCTTGCGCACTTCCTCATACTCGGTACCTATACCCGTTACCCAAAATGTGATTTTTAAAATGACCCCGGTCATCCGCTTTGGCGTACGTGGTGAGTTTGCTTGATGGAAAATTTCAAACTGAGTGCTGACTTCAGATAACAAAATCACACCCAGGTAACAGGGGAATCTCTGAACAAGTCATTGATAGCCAATCTGCATGGCACAGGCTTAATCAGTGCTTTCTGATAGTAGAACAGTAGAACAGTAGTAAGGAGAGAATAGTGGAATTATGTTTCGATCATCGCCTTCGTTCCAGGCAAGGTTTTAAACGCACTGCCCTGGTGATAGGTATGTTCATCTCCCTGGGGGCCCAAGCTGAGCAGCCTCTCGATGATGAGTCTGATGAAGAAGGGGTGCCTTCCATATCGGTTACCGCAACAAGATTCGAATCTGAAGTGCAAGACACTACAGCTGCCATCACTGTGATCGAAAAGGAGGAGCTGGATAGGATTAAATACACCGATGCCCGCGAAGAGTTGATGAAACGCATCCCCGGCTACAGTATGTCGCGCAACCTTCGAATCCCCATGGGTGGCAAAAACTACACTATCAATCTGATCGACGGACTCTCTATTGGATCAACTTTCGGTAGTGGCACTATCGGTTTTGGAGACAGTACCAACACCTTCGATATCGAACGCGTTGAAGTAATCAGAGGGCCAGCCTCAGCACTCTATGGTAGTAATGCCTTGGGTGGGGTTATCAACATCATCACTCGTGAACCGCCTCTTGAACCGGAATACCGGGTCTGGGCTGAGGGCGGGCAATACAACCGTCAGCGAGCTGGCGTTTCTGCGGCAGGAACTGCCAACTCTGTTGGTTATTTTTTGGATGCCAACAGCCTGAACTTCGAAGGCTCACAAGACCGCACCGAGAACGAGCGCAAACAGGTCAGTGGCAAACTCCTATTTGAAACCAGTGACTACTCGTTACTCACGATGCGGGCCGAATACCTTGACACTTACCTTGAGGATCCGAGCAATCTAACCCAAGCCCAATACGAAGAAGATTGGATGCAAGCGGCTGTCGAAGACGCCTATACCGATACACAGGCTAAATCTTTCTCCACCAAGTATGAGCACGATCTCAGTGAGCAATCAGGCGTCGAGATCTCCTATGGCGTTAGGAACACTGAGAGTGAAGGTCCTCCCTCATACAACGCGACCGGCGGTTTCTCCAGTAGCGATGTTACCAACCACAATGTAGTTGCTCTCTATCGCCATAGTCTTGAAACATTGGATTCTCTTTTCATTGTCGGTACTGACCTGGTACGTAGCTCATCGGACTCAGATACCTATACTGAGCGCACCACCTCCAGCAGCATTGCCCAGCACTGGGATGTGGTAGCCAACAATACCTCGCCATTTGCCCAGTACGAATTTACACCAATTGACAAAGTCCGCGTCTCCCTGGGCGCACGCTATGACCGTATCCGCTACTCAGCTGAGGGCTACACAATTTCACGTGGCACGACCACCGAGTATGACGAATCAACTACTTTCAGCAATACCAGCCCCAAAGCCGGCATTACTTACAAACTGGACAAAGAGAACAGTCTCTGGTTCGGTTATGGACAAGGTTTCGTTGCCCCAAGCCGCACCAATCTATTTGTCGGCAGCCGGGGTACAGCCCCCAATCCCGACCTTGATCCCGAGAAGGCGGAAAACTACGAGTTAGGCTTCCGAGGTCAATATCGTCCAGCAAAATTGAGTTACGATTTTGCCCTCTACCACACCAACATTAAAGATATGCTGGTGACAGAGGACGAACTCGAAATGTACGTCAATGCCGGTGAGGTACGTGTCCAAGGTTTGGAGACCATGCTCGGCTGGAAGCCATTCAAGAGCTTGCGCTTCGACGTGACCCATACCTATGCCGACAATGAGTATGTCGACTTCGTCGACGGCACCAATGACTATAGTGGCAACACTCTAGCCTACTCGCCCAAGCATCATATCGACTTACGCACTATCTGGATGCCAGTTCAGGGGCTCAAAGCCGAGTTGGAGTGGAATCGCACCTCCGACTACTACACCTCAACTGATAACAGCGATCCGCAAGGCAAGGCGTACCGCCCCAGTATTTTCAATCTTCGTGTTTCATACGAGCGTGGTTCCTGGTCCTATTGGGGACACGTATCGAACCTGGCTGATAAAAAATATGCAGAGCGGATCTCCTATAGCTCCCGTAGCGGTCGTAAGTATGAGTCCGGTAAACCAAGAACCCTCTATGCCGGTATCGCTTATAACTGGTAGGCAAAATTTGGCAATCCTGAATCCACGGATTCAGGTTGAATCTGGACGCCGCAGTGAATTGCGGCGTCTTCCAGGAGAGCATCAATCATGAAGAGAAAGATCTGGCAAGGAACATTTTTCCTCCTGGCACTGTGTAGTCAGAGCATCCATGCAAACGTACCACTGTGGTTATCAGATGCTCCGCCAGATGAAGAGTCGGCAAGTCTTCAACGCCGATCTCATGGTGGGCCGATAGAGCGAGGGCCACGTGGTGTATCGCGAAAACGACTATGGATACGCAGCGGGGAGAGACTGGCTGAAGCTGCCTATGTTGCACCCGAAGGTAAACTGTCTGCGGAGTTGATCACGCCTGATAAAAAGCAAGGCAAACTGAAACAACCGGTAAAGGATCAACAGGCACAACTGCTCTTCAACATGCCTGATGAGGGCTTCTACAACGCCTACCTGACCCAACGCCTGGTAGAGAACAACCGATTAGAAATAACTACTGCAAAAGCAGAGGTACTCAAACACAGCTGTCGAGAAGGCCACGACCACGTCAAAGACTTGATGCCACCAAACCATCTATCTGTTATCCCGTTAGAGATCGTGCGCGAGCGTCTGCCAGATGAGAATTTTCATGGCCGGGTTGCCTATGGTGATCTCATCTCCTTGCTAGTGTTGGCCTACGGAGAACCCGTATCAGGTGCCGAGGTAACACTCCACACCAGCTCGGGTTGGCAGAACAGTTCGACCAGCGATGAGCAGGGACGGGTTAAATTCACCATTATTCGTGACTATTTCCCCAGTTGGGAGCTGTTCAAGTCGCGTCATCGGCAGGAGTTCCTGGCAGTCGCCAGACTGCAGAGCGATGAAATAGGTAGCTACCAGGGAGAGGATTACAAAGAGGTGAGTTATATAGCAACCCTGCCTGGCGCCTATTTCCCCTCCAGCCGCGACTATCAATCCTATGGCTACGGCTTAACGTTCGGTCTGTTCGGGCTTACTTTCAGCGGGCTCTCCATCTATCTCTATCGTCGTCGTCGGGTGCGGCCATACAAAGAGGTTCGGTTCGATGACTAAATGGAACCACAGGCTCAGCCATAGAGGGTTTAATCATGCTGGCTAACATTCGGCAACGCGTTTATAACGCTGATCTCAAGCGATTCCGTTTCTGGCTGCAGCTCGGCTTCTTCGTACTGTTTGTCTATGGTGGATATCTGGCGATCAACCTGGGTAACAGCCTGCCCACCTTCGCCTGCGGATTTAACGACCAGGGACGTGGTGGTGTCTGTTATCTGCTGCCCTTGCAGCATCAACTCAGTGGCTCCTGGGAACGACTCTTCAGCTGGGCCGGTATCGCGGTCTTGCAGGGCTTTCTCTATTTCACCCTCTGGTTCATTGTGCTCAACAAGGCCTGGTGTGGTTACGCCTGTCCTCTCGGCACCCTGCAGGATTGGCTCAGCAGCCTGCGCCGTGCCCTGGGTATACACTTCGCCCGCTATAGCGAACGCTCATTCCGCACTCTGACCTGGGTCAAATATGGATTGCTGGCGCTTACCATTCTGATCCCTTTGGCGATCGGTGGCGGTTTATTGCCTCACAGCATGGGCACACCTTTCTGCGACATCTGTCCAGGACGCATGATTATCCCTCTGTTCACCGGAGACTACTCACAGTTCACCATCGACTTCTCCAGCAAGACCAGCATGGTTCTGACCGGCCTTGGGATGTTGATCACTGGACTCTTTTTCGCAGGTGCCTTTATAAAAAAACGTTTCTTCTGCTTCTTCTGCCCGATGGCTGCACTCCACTATCTGGTAAGCAAGCCCGCGTTTCTGAAATTGAAAAAAGATGGCAGCAAGTGCACCCGCTGTGGCGACTGCTACCGGGTATGCGATATGGAGATCCCGGAAATTGCTGATCAGGTGGATGATCCACGCATCATGAAGGATGACTGCATCATGTGTCTGAAGTGTGTCGCTGCCTGCCCGGAAGAAGATGCACTCAAAGCCACCTTCGTTGGTATTCCGATCTTTAAAGCGACCGAAGAGGGATTCATCAAACGCATGAATAAAGGAGCCGATAGTGACCCGTCCTGAACAACCAGCCTTTCACCAGAGCCGACAGGCCAGAGAGGCGGAGAGTGTGATCGATCAGATCACCGATCGTTTCGATGATAACCCGCAAAGCATGGCATATTTCTATGACCTGTTCCGCTCTGTCTACTGTCGTGGTGAAGCGCTGCCACGAAAGGGCATGCAAATCGGCACCACCTGCATCCAGGCGCCGGAGGAGTTGATCTATGCGGTAGGTGCAACGCCGATACGACTCTGTAACGGCTCCTATCACTATGATCAAATCGGCGGTGACTTCATGCCCGCCAAATCCTGCTCTCTGGTCAAAGCGACCTTAGGCATGCTCAACAGCGAGAATCCAGTCCCCCGCATAGGAGAGCTCGACCTGGTGGTCAACCCAACCACCTGTGACCAGAAAAAGAAAGCGAGCACGATGATCGAGGGAATGGGCTACCAGGTCCACGACCTGGAGCTACCCTCCGCCAAGGAGAGCGAGGAGTCGCGACTCTACTGGCAACGGACAGTACGGCGATTTGCAGTTCAGCTGAGTAAGGTCACCGGGAAAAAGATGACCCGCAAAGCGCTCAAAGCAGCGATGGCGCGCACCGCCCGTGCTCAGGCGGCATTTCGCACCCTGCACAATCTGCGCAAGAGCAGTCCGACCCTATTCCTTGGAAAGGATGCTTTCCTGGTTACCAATGCTTTCTTCTTCGATGATATAGAGCGCTGGACAGAGGCGGTAGATACACTCAATGCTGAACTTCAACAGCGCCAGCAGGAGGGCTTTCAAGCTGCTCAGCGCAAAGCACCCCGCATTCTCTTTACCGGTTCACCACCGATCTTTCCCAACCTCAAGCTACCGCTACTGATCGAGGAGTCAGGTGGTGTGGTGGTGGCTGACGAGACCTGTTCGGCCAACCGTATGCTGTATGACATGAGTGCAGTGGACGAATGGCGGCTGAATGATATGGTCGATGCCCTTGCGGATCGCTATCTCAAACCCTGTACCTGTCCCATCTTTACCCGTAATGACGATCGACAACGCCGCCTGCTCGAACTGGCGGAGGGCTTTGCCGCTGATGGCGTGGTCTATCAGGCCTTCTCGGGTTGCCAGGTCTACGAGATGGAGCAACGCAGTATCGCCGATGCACTCAGCGCCAAAAACATTCCCATGCTCTATGTGGAGACCGACTATAGCCCGGATGATATGGGCCAACTCTCCACCCGCATTGAAGCCTTTCTTGAATCGATCAAGACACGCAAGAGAAAAAAACGATCATGAACTATTTCGCAGGTATCGATATTGGATCAACCGCCATCAAGGTTGCTCTGGTGGACGAGAGTGGCACTATCGCAGGCGTCCAGGTCACTGCCTCTGGCAGTCTGTTCCACAAAAACGCTAAGGAGGCGCTGGCACGACTGCTCACCGAACAGGAGATACACCAGGATGATGTAAGCTACCTCATTGCAACCGGCTACGGCCGTAAGCTGTTCAAGGAGGCGGATGACTCGATCAGTGAGATCACGGCAAATGCCATCGGCGCACACGAGGCCGGTAAGGCATTCGGTGGCGTACGCACCATCATCAACATTGGCGGCCAGGACTCCAAAGCGATTCAGATTGATGACGACGGCCATGTGGCCAACTTCGCCATGAATGACAAATGCGCCGCCGGCACCGGACGCTTCCTAGACGTGGCTGCACGCAACCTGGAGATCGATCTGGAAGAGCTTGGTGACTACCACTTCAACAGCACAGCTGCGCCAATGACCATCAATAGCACCTGTACCGTATTTGCTGAGTCCGAGATCATCGGCCTGCTGGCGAATGGTCATCAAAAAGGGAGCATCATCGCCGGAATCCACTACTCCATTGCTAAACGCACTGTGCGCCTGGCGAAGCGGGTCGGTATTGAGGATCGGGTCTACTTCGATGGCGGTCCTGCCCTCAACAAAGGTCTGGTGGCCGCCATTGAAGATGAACTGCAACGGGAGTTGGTTGTCCCTGAGCATCCTCAGACCACTACCGCTTTTGGCGCGGCCACTCTGGCCCGCAGTGAATACTATGCGGAGCAGGAGGGGTGATCCTGGGATGATTCCGATTGAACAAACACTGGTGACCTTCCCCATGGCTTTGGCGCTTGGTCTGGTATTCGGTATGGGTGCCTGCACCATCGCCTGTCTGCCCTACCTGGGGCCTGTATTCCTTGCAAGCGATGGTGGTATCCGCCGATCCTGGCGCATCCTGCTGCCTTTTTCAGTTGGACGTTTGAGCGGTTACGCCAGCCTGGCTACTTTGGCAGGAATTGCCGGCCACTACCTTGAGGGAGCCATCACCGACGATACCCAGGTGCGCGCCATAGTGGGGGGGGCAACGATATTGATCGGTATCGCACTGTGGCTGCGTGGCCCAGGCGTCACAGCCTGCAGTAAAGATAGTAGATCATCGATTGCCACGGTTCCGGTTGAGCAGATTGGCACGCCTGCCTCTCAAGACAACGTACCCCGTCCGCTGCTCCCAGGTGGTCTTTTTCTGCTTGGTATAGGCATGACGCTAACCCCATGTGCACCACTCGGGGCGGTACTCTTCTCCGCTGCAGCCGTTGCCAGCCCCTGGCATGGTCTGATGCTCGGCCTGGGTTTCGGTGTCGGTGCCATTATCATCCCTTCTCTTATCTACGGCATTGGAGCTGCCTATCTCGGTAGCCGTCTGCGAGAGCAGCTTCAGCATAGACAGTTGATCATCATTCGACTGAGTGCCGGCCTTCTTATACTGAGTGGGATTGGTAATCTGTGGCGATAATCACTAATAGAGAGACCTGGCATGCAATAACTTTTGCATCCCTTCGAGGATAGTACTTCTTTCCACTTAACCAAAAAAATCAGACGAAGTGTTTTTTATGACATTTCGGCACACTTGGTGGGGCATGGCCCCACCCTACGATTACTCTAAAAGCCCCTCTCCCTTGACGGGAGAGGGGTTGGGGAGAGGGTGCGCGCGAAGCGCTTATGAACTGAATCCTATGCGGTACGATCCGATCAATT
>NZ_JBSYOQ010000061.1:0-8659 GCF_058244645.1 Candidatus Thiodiazotropha sp. AKAK3 | reverse complement strand
GGCAGGGCCCCACCCTACGCAACTAACCAGGGCTGCTTATTTGCTTAATCGGTTATCAACTTTTGAGCCATTGCAATATTGCAGCTCCCTGTGCCTTTTGGTGGGGCAGGGCCCCACCCTACGCAACTAACCAGGGCTGCTTATTTGCTTAATCGGTTATCAACTTTTGAGCCATTGCAATATTGCAGCTCCCTGTGCTTTTTGGTGGGGCAGGGCCCCACCCTACGCAATATTCAAAACTTGTTGAGTGTCTTCTTATTGAGGCAGGGTAAGACCACTGGCTGTATGTGCATAAACGAAGAGACTGAGCTTTGCTATAGTTCAAGAACTGATACTAACCGAAAATAAATTCGGAATGAGGAGGATTACATGTTTGTCAGCGACTATATGAGCGCATCCCCGATCACAGTGCGCAGTGAAGATAACTATGATCTGGCTTTTGAAATCATGGAAGAGAAAAATATGCACCACCTACCTGTGGTAAACCAGGAGAATCATGTGGTAGGAATCGTCACGCGGCGGGATTTGCAGCTGGCGGCACGATATTTTAGAGAAGCACCCGCTGAGATCTCTGAAGTCATGCATACACCAGTACTCACCACCTCGGGCAGCGCTTCGCTCTCTTCCGCAGTGAAACAGATGACTGACCACAGAATCGGTTGTCTACCTGTAGTTGGTAACGACAGCAATGTCGAGGGAATGCTCACAGAGAGCGACCTTTTTCGTGCACTATCAGACTTGCTAGATAGCTGAAAACCTTAAGCCCAGAGAGATCCAGACTGCGTTTCAGTACAGTCTTATCAGCTCGCCATTACTCCAGAAACAGGCGCAAACACCCCCACCCTTGATGACAAAAGGGTTGGGGAGAGCATACGTGTCGAACATTTGATGAAATTGAAGTGCAGATAACAAATGACGCTAAAGTTCTCAGGTCTTGCCTGCAATCCCAAACTCTGAACTGGCTTATTGAGCTGCCAGATTAAGGAACCTCTGTTTAATTCTGGACGAAACAGATTGTGCCCTAAAATGTTCTGGTTCAAGGCATGGATCGCTCGTAATAGCAGGCTATTGCGAAGATTCATAACTCAGAAACTGGACATTTCAGGGGCAAGATGCGAGTTCACGAATTGATCAGAGGTTCCTTAAGTGATGACCTGGTGAAGAAGAGCTACGCCTATTTTCTTTTTCTCAGTATCAAAACCGTCAAAGCCAGCGCGCCAAACAGAGCATAGTAGGTAGCCTCATTCCTATCCACACCTAAAAACAGGGCGCCATACCCTCCAATAGCTGCTCCCATACCACCAAACGCCAACCCTCGCATTACACGACAAAGAGTGCAGTTTTTGGCATTTGGTTGAGTGGTCATTTTTTAATCAGGCTCTTGATGCAATCAAGGTAGCCCAATTCATCAGGCATTCGGTTGGCTGATTGAGCTTCCCAAAGAATACGCCCCAAGCACTCCATCAGTTGGTGTTCCGCTTCATGGGCCTCCCCCTTGTGTTGACAGAGTTGCTGGTAGAGCCTGCTGATTCCTGCGGGTCGATCAGTAGAGACCTGTTCGATCAAAGTGAGATGCATCGCCATATGTAAAAAAGGGTTGGTCTGTCCACCCTCAGGATGAAAATCCCGCTCCAGACTCTGCTCCCTGTTATTCAACAAACCATGGTACTCCGGATGCTGTTTGATCACCTGGGATACAATCTCTTCCAGAGGTTCCATGGGTTGTTCTGCAAGATGCTTTCGCCAAGCCTCAAAAAAGACCTGACGCAACTGATTCCGATCATTACTAATCATCAGGATTTATAACTCAAGGCTGTGTCGCTTTCTGCGATAATTTTTTCAATGCGCCTGTCACTTTTTTCTTCACCTTTTCCCGGTCGTCGATAGCGAAGCGATCAAATAGATATTCCGGGCTGTTATAGCCAAGCCAGACCTTATCTTCAGCATCTTGCCACACCAGAGCTTTCAGCGGCAGGTCAATGCCGGCACGTTGATCACTGGTCATCAATGCGGTACCCACTTTCGGGCTACCAAAAATAATCAATAACGTCGGACGTAGAGATTGTCCAACCTTCTTCGCCCCAGCAGCATGGTCGATACGACTGAAGATCTTCAGACCTGCTTCCTCTGCAGCAGCAACAAAACGGTCAGCGGTCTCCTCGACGTTAAATTGGCTGGCCTTTGTCACCATACCGCTATCTGCCTGGGCGACACCGATGGTCAGTAACAGACCAGCTATAAGCGTGAATATAGTTTTCATCCTATGCTCCTTTATTGGGGCCTGTGAACACTAATCGAATTGGCCCTGAGTTGTTCAGCGGGTTCTCAGTCGAACTATAGAGACTATTCCGTCTTATCTTTGTACTCACACAGATCTTCGATGACACAGCTTCCACAACGTGGTTTGCGTGCCACACAAGTATAACGTCCGTGCAGAATCAGCCAATGGTGAGCATCCTGTAAAAAAACTTCAGGAGTAGAGCGCATCAGCTTTTTTTCCACTTCCAACGGTGTCTTGCCCGGTGCGATCCGGGTACGGTTTGAAACCCTGAAGATATGGGTATCAACTGCCATTGTCAGGTGACCGAAAGCCGTGTTCAACACAACATTTGCTGTTTTCCTGCCCACACCGGGCAGAGACTCCAGCGCCTTACGATCCTCAGGCACCTCACCACCATGGGATTCGATCAGGATGCGACAAGTCTCAACAATATTCTTAGCCTTATTATTGAAAAGACCAATGGTTTTTATATACCCCTTCAATCCTTCAATACCCAGATCACGAATCAGTTCAGGGGTATTCGCCACTGGAAAGAGCAGGTCGGTAGCCTTATTCACTCCCTTATCTGTCGATTGCGCTGAAAGAATTACCGCCACTAATAGTTCGAAAGGGGTTTTGTAATTCAGTTCAGTTGTGGGGTTGGGATTGGCCGCTTGAAGACGCTGAAAGATGGCCTGGCGTTTTTCTCTATTCATGAAACATATTGGACAGCTGATTTAACTTCGCCATTCTAGATCATAAAGGGGCAGTGAAGCGAACCCAAAGGTAGACAGCTTGGACTATTAAACCGCTATTTCAGCATTGCCTTTGCATCGACTGACTTGGTTTAGACTGAGCTTGGATTTTCCTAGTGACAAACTATCCCACACAAAAAATACCAAAAAACGATTCAACACAGAGTGACATAAACAATATTTATACGGGGATAGCGATTTAAGGTGGAGTTTCATATACTGGTAACCCGACGAAAACAGTGATGGACATTTACCATGACCAGAAAACATGATGGCGCCGCTCGGACAAACAATCAGAAACTCCTAGCTTGGATTGATGAAATCGCACAACTATGTACTCCGGATCGGATTTACTGGTGTGATGGTTCACAGGAAGAGTACGACCGTCTATGTGACGAGATGGTGAAAAGCGGCACATTTATCCGCCTTAACCAGGAGAAACGGCCCAACAGTTATCTGGCACGCTCCCATCCGAGCGATGTAGCTCGCGTTGAAGAGCGTACCTACATCTGTTCTAAAAACGAAGAAGACGCTGGTCCAACCAACAACTGGATGGATCCCAAGCAGATGAAATCTGTCCTCAAGGGGTTATTCAAAGGCTGCATGCAAGGAAGGACTATGTATGTCATTCCCTTTAGCATGGGACCGCTTGGCTCCCATATCGCTCACATTGGTGTTGAAATCTCAGACTCTGCCTACGTCGCAGTGAATCAGCGCCTGATGACCCGTATGGGGCAGGATGTACTCAATGTGCTGGGTGATGAGGGTGAATTCGTCCCTTGCGTACACTCAGTTGGTGCGCCCTTACAACCTGGGGAAGAGGACGTTCCCTGGCCCTGTGCAGGCAGCATTGAGGATAAATACATTACCCATTTTCCTGACACCAGAGAGATCTGGTCCTACGGCAGTGGTTATGGTGGTAATGCCCTACTGGGTAAAAAGTGCTTTGCGCTGCGTATCGCCTCGGTGATGGGGCGGGATGAAGGCTGGCTGGCGGAGCACATGCTGATCATGGGCGTTGAAACTCCAGAGAAGAAGAAGTTTTATGTGGCAGCGGCCTTTCCCAGTGCCTGTGGAAAAACCAATTTTGCAATGCTCAAATCGCCACAAGGTTTAGAGGACTGGAAGGTCACCACTATCGGAGATGATATTGCATGGATAAAACCCAATCCCAAGGATGGAAAGTTCTATGCCATCAATCCCGAGTATGGGCTATTCGGCGTTGCCCCAGGCACCAATGATACATCCAACCCCAATGCCATCGCCGCTCTGACCAAGGACAGCATCTTCACCAACTGCGCCCTGACTGATGACGGTGATATTTGGTGGGAGGGGCTGACGGAAGATCCCCCCGAACATTTGATCGACTGGCGCGGAGATGACTGGGTGATTGGTTGCGGACATCCGGCGGCCCATCCCAATGCCCGCTTTACCGCCCCCGCTGCCGCCTGCCCCTCAATTGATCCGGAATGGGAGAATCCTGCCGGTGTACCGATCACCGCATTCCTGTTTGGCGGACGTGTCAGTAACAACTTTCCGTTAGTGTTTCAAAGCTACAACTGGGAGCATGGCGTCTACATGGCAGCGACCATGGGCTCGGAGGCAACTGCAGCCTCAATCGGTCAGGCTGCCATGCGACGTGATCCGATGGCCATGTTGCCATTCTGTGGTTACAACATGGCGGAGTATTTTAAGCACTGGCTGCGTATTGGACGTAAAAATGTTGCGACACCACCGGCGATATTCCGGGTGAACTGGTTTCGCAAAGATCGGCATGGTCGTTTCATCTGGCCAGGCTTCAGCGAGAACATGCGGGTATTGAAGTGGGTGATAGACCGATGCAACGGTAATGGTCATGCGATCGAGAGCCCTTTAGGCTGGGTCCCCTCTCATGATGCCCTTAACTGGAATGGACTCGATTTCGATAAAGCAGACTTTTATGAAATCATGAATATCGACCGGGAGAGAGCCCGCCACGAAGCCATTGATCAGGAAGAGTTGTTTTCCCGTTTTGGTGACCACCTCCCACGAGAGATGGAGCTTGAACGGGAGCTGCAACTGGCGAGGCTATACCACTCCCCAAAATATTGGGATCTCTCTGCGACTGATGATTGAGCAATTCGCGAATAGGTTGTAAAAACCCAACACTTCATTAACACGCTTTTCCCAAACCCCGCGCTGACTTTCTACTCTGCCCTTCTGGGCAGAGTAGAGTAGTCTGTAGAGTATGCAGCAGCTTTCAAACGCAACATTCAGTGTACGGCGACTCAATCCGTTCAATGGCCTATTGCAGGTCTACCAACAAGATTCGGCCCGCGCACTCAGTGCAAATGGTGTGGTGTGGGAAATCCAGGTCCTCAGTGAGACGCCCCAGGGTTTATGGGCCAATACCCCCCTGGGAGAAGGACAATATTTCACCTTTGGTTTATGGTCGGAAGTTAATGGTCTGGAGCAAGTTCCGGTCAATCCCCTATTCGATATAAGAAGCATGATCGAAGCCAGTGACACGCTGATCTCTGGACTGCAGCCGGTACTGCCTCAGCTCCCTTTCCCTATGGCCGACCACTATGAGCTTTGGCTGCTGGATGAAGAAAACGGCGAGCCCGTTGCACTACTACAGAGTTGCCGCGCAGAGAGCGAGATTCAATTGCACAATATGGAGCAAAAATGGATCGCTGCAGCAAAAGGTGACTTCAGTTTCATCTCACCCCACCTTCGACAACGTGGAGTGCCCAGCCATGATGGTTACAATCCCAGGGTACACGCCTCGATTGTAGAGGCCGAAGTCAGAGGACGAGCCGGTTTTCTGCCGCAGACAGCGTGGTTCTATAACGATCCTGATACTGGCATGATGCACCACACTGGGAATTCCACAACAACTGTAGGATTTCCGGAATTGCCCCTCACAGAATCGGGTTATGATGCTGAGAACGCCCCCTTGATCGCAGACTATATCACCTGGAAGGCCCCTCAACTGCTGATGCTGCCTAACCTGAGCAGAGAGACAAGGGAGAGATTAGAACGATTGGCGGTAGATCAGGCAGAGCAGATCGACAGATTATGGACGCTCTATCCGGAAATACACAATAAAGACCTGTTGAAACGAGCACGGGTAGAGGCAAGAATCCGCAAAGCGAATCGGAATTGAAAAAATGAGATACCTTAACCAATCGGATCAACTGTCAATGAAGGAGGGTGGCCTTGGAATAGTGCTGGTCAACCTCGGCACCCCTGACGCTCCGACCACCGGCGCAGTGCGTAGATACCTGGCTGAATTTCTCAGTGACCCAAGAATTGTGGCTATTCCCAGGTTTCTCTGGATGATTATCCTGCACGGCATTGTTTTACGAGTCAGACCAAAACGCTCCGCCAAGGCCTATGCCTCGATCTGGACAGAGGAAGGCTCACCACTGCTTGCGATATCCAAGAAGCAGCGATCTGCCCTGGAAGAAGAGATTGCGCCTCTATTTGAAGGCCAGGTCACAGTTGCTCTGGCGATGCGTTACGGTAACCCCTCGATCCCCAGTGTCTTGCAATCGCTGCGCGAGAAAAATATTCAGCGCCTGCTGATCCTGCCCCTCTATCCCCAATATTCAGCGACCACCACCGCCTCGATATTTGATGCAATAACCTCTGAGCTGCAACGCTGGCGGTGGATACCTGAGATCCGCTTTATCCAACACTACCAGCAGGAAGCGGATTACATCGCCGCACTCAGCAATCAGATCGAAGCCTTCCGAAAAGAGCACGGTACCGCAGAGAAACTGCTCTTCTCATTTCATGGCATTCCCAAGGACTACTATCAGGCAGGCGACCCCTACCCTGATGAGTGTCATGCCACAGCCAAAGCTGTTATTGAAAGGTTAGGGCTAAAGGATGAGCAATGGCAGATCGCCTTTCAATCCCGATTTGGTGCGCAAGAGTGGGTTAAACCCTATACCGATGCGACACTCAAACAGTGGGGCGCCGAGGGGGTCAAAAGTGTTCAGGTAGTCTGCCCTGCCTTCTCAACAGACTGCCTCGAAACCCTGGAAGAGATCGCAGTGGAAAACAGAGACTACTTTCTGCAAGCGGGGGGTGGCGACTACACCTATATCCCAGCCCTGAATGACGACCCTGAACATATCGGGATGCTGGCAAAACTGATCCATAAGCATGCCCAGGGCTGGCCGGAAGCCAGACCCTCTGCTGGAGAAAAAAACCAATGAGTACAACACCCCACCCTGTAGAGCTCAAAGTCCACCAACAGAGCCGTTTTCTTGATATCTCTTTCAGCGACGGCGCCCACTTTGCCCTCCCCTGTGAATACCTGAGGGTCTACTCACCCTCAGCAGAGACTCGTGGCCATAGTCCAGCAACCGCCAAACTGGAAAAAGGCAAAGAGATGGTCTCTATTACCCAGATGGAGCCGGTGGGTCAGTATGCAGTCAAAATTCACTTTGATGACGGCCACAACTCCGGGCTCTATGATTGGCAATACCTCTATAACCTGGGCAAACATCAGGATGAGCTATGGCAGGCCTATCTGGAAAAACTTGAGGCGGTGGGTTATCAACGCCAAGAGCCAGAACTGATACCCAGGGATGGTGGTGCATAGGTCAGTATGCCGTGACATCAGCTAACCCCCCGTTCGAACTCGATCCACGGCTTGCTACAGACTGCTATCTATTAGCGGAATTGGAATTGAGCCAGCTGTTGCTGATGAACAATGCACTGCTGCCCTGGTTCATACTGGTTCCCCGCGTCTCCTGTCATGAACTGCATCAACTCTCCTCCGAACAGCAATTGATACTACTTCAGGAGACCAATCTGCTTTCACACTTTGTGGAGACAAACTATGAGACAGATAAGCTCAACATCGCTGCGATCGGTAATATCGTACGACAGTTGCATATCCATATAATCGGCCGCACAACCAATGACCCCTGGTGGCCCGGTGTGGTTTGGGGCACCAGCCAACGTCAGGCATATGATCAGTCACAGCTGGATGAGGTTATACAAAAGTTAGAAGAACAACTCCCGGATACGCTCTGCTTCCTGCATCCAGTTGCCAAGAGATAACCACACCAACCACATTGGCGTCACTTAAACAAGATTAATAGCTGAGCATTATTCAATGCCGGCATGGTGCGGCAGGGCCACACCCTACATCACACCTCTATTAACCTGGGACCGAACGGTCGTAGGGTGGGGCCATGCCAGTACATGTTTGAATTAAACGTAGGGTGGGGCCATGCCCCACCAAAAGCTTGCCGAAAACGCCATAACCACATGCAACCTTCACAGTTTCATGACTATCTCAGCAAGGTAGCCTGGATGGAGCGAAGCGGAATCCGGGATGGTTGGTGCGCTGTTCCCCCCGGATTCCGTTGCACTTCATCCAGGCTACGGTCTAGGCAGCGCCTGCCAGCTCTCAGCAAGCAGTGGCTGAAGCGCATCAGCCGCATCCTGAGGAGTAACATTACCAACCCCTGCAGGTACTTCAAAACTTGCCATCGCCCTCACTAGTTGACTACTTGGTGGGGCATGGCCCCCCCCAACCCGGAATGGCGTAGGGTGGGGCCAAGCCCCACCAAAAGCTTGCCGAAAACGCCATAACCACATGCAACCATCACAGCTTCAAGACTATCTAAGCAAGGTAGCC